>NZ_JBATWT010000007.1:0-154046 GCF_049672845.1 Moheibacter sp. | reverse complement strand
TCCAAAATTCTTTCGTAATTTGCATGTAAGTTGTTCATTGTAAATGTTTTGTGGTTAAAACAATTTACTGATTTTCAATCAGATGAACAACTTTTTTTTTATTAATTCATAATGCACAACGGGTTTTTTCTAATTAATTTCAGAATAAACTTCATTCTGAATTAATTTTTCTTGCGTGAAGATTAAGGATATTTTACAATTTCCTTAACAGCACCCCTTTGTATTTTTCCTTTATTTTGCTTTGCACATATGGAAAAATAATAGAGAATTTACGAATGGGGAACAAAAAGTTTAAATACAACGCAGAAACCACCTCCTTTAAACCTGTTAGAAAACAACGAATCCGCAAAATCAGAAACCTAGCTGCATTTTTAATAGTGACAGCATTTTTTGGTATTATTTCGGGCTTCATTTTCAGCAAAAAAGTAAACTCGCCTGAAGAAAATACGCTGGCTGCCGAATTGCAGGAAATGAAAATTCAGTATGAATTGTTAAATAAAAAAGTGAAACAGTCACAGGAAGTCTTAGGACAAATCGAAAACCGTGACAATAATATTTACCGTAGTTATTTTGAATTGGAACCTATTTCCGACGATGTCCGCAAAGCTGGATTCGGTGGGGTCAACCGCTATTCAAAATTCACAGACTGGAAATACGGAGATATGGTTTCAGAAGTAGCAAAAAACATTGACATTCTCAATAAGCAGATGGTAATCCAGTCCAAATCTTTGGATGAAATTATCATCAGTGCAAAAGAAAAAGACAAAATGCTTTCGCACCTGCCGGCCATTCAACCGGTTGCCAATAAAGATTTGACGCGTCTTGCCTCAGGATACGGAATGCGTATGCACCCGATTCTGAAAATCAGTAAAATGCATGCCGGAACCGACTTTGCCGCGCATACCGGAACACCTATTTATGCCACCGGAGACGGAACCGTGAAACTATCGGGAAGAGAAGGCGGATACGGAAATGTAGTGGTGATTAACCACGGTTATGGCTACGAAACGCTCTATGCACACATGAGCAAAGTCAAAGCAAAACGTGGTCAGAAAGTGAAAAGAGGCGATATCATCGGTTATGTTGGAAGCACCGGACTTTCCACAGGACCGCATCTGCACTACGAAATCCATAAAGATGGCAAGCCGATTGACCCGGTTTCTTATTTTTATCAGGATGTAAGTCCCGACGAATTCAAAATTCTGCTTGACAAATCTCAGCAAATGTCTGTATCTTTGGACTAAATGCAAATTGAATTACCAGATAAATTGTATTACAGTATTGGGGAAGTCGCCAAAGCTTTTGGCGTAAATGCTTCCCTTATTCGTTTCTGGGAAAAAGAATTTGACATCATTTCGCCTAAGAAAAATAAAAAAGGAAACCGATTCTTCACCCCCGAAGACATCAAAAACCTCAAACTCATTTATCACCTCGTAAAAGAAAGAGGCTATACGCTTGAAGGCGCCAAAGTCGCACTGCAGGAACAAGGGAACATCAAAGAAGAAGTGGAGCTCATCGCACGTATGGAATACATCCGTTCCGAACTCATCAAACTGAAAGAAAGTTTCGATTTAACCGAAGAATAAAATCCATCCACACTCAAATCAACCCCGATTTTTAATCTGAATATTATAAACGATATTTCTGGCGGTGCTTCTCGGAACAATCCTCGGCAGAAATGCCAGAAACTTACAGGAAACTGAAGGAAGACATACAATCTTTCCACGACGCATTTTCCGGATTCCATAATAAGCAACCTGACGCGGACAGCTGTTCATTGATTTGATCTTTGCCTCCTTATTGGCCGAAACATTTTGTCGGAAATTTGTGTTCACCACACCCGGACAAAGCACACTAATGCGAACTTTTGAGCCTTTGTTTTCTCTTGCAATGGCTTCTGTGAAAGAAATCAGGAAAGCTTTTGTCGAATAATAAACCGACATCAAAGGTCCCGGCTGAAAACCTGCCAAAGAAGAAATATTGAGGATTTCTCCTTCATTTCGCTCCAGCATTCCTTTCAGAAATAATTTGGTAAGCGAAATCGGCGTCAGAACGTGAACGCCTGCCATATTGAGTTCAGCTTTGAGATCGGTTTCAGAAAAATTTCCGAAAATTCCAAAACCTGCATTATTGATCAGTCCAAAAACAATGAAATTCTGCGCAACTGTATAATCATAAATTTCTTGAGATGAACTGGACAAAGAAAGATCTTTTACCAACGTCTGAACATCAGTTTGCGTATGTTCTTTCAGTTGCTGAGCTGTTTCGTGAAGGAGGTTTTCGTTGATGTCCACCAAAATAAGTGAATAGCCTTCTTCAGCGTAAAGTTTGGCGAATTCCTTTCCCAATCCTGAAGCCGCTCCGGTGATGATGACGTATTTATCCTTTTTGATAATGATAATTTTGGGTCTAAATATAGAAATTTTCTGAAAATCAACATTAGAAATTAAGAAAGCCGCAGCAGACAATTATTTAAGCTAAATGCTTTTTTAAATCGACATTGTTTATAAAATCCCCTTCTTTCTTCCTTCCAAAATTCTTAACTTTCAAACTTTATTCAGAAAAAACATTTAGCAGCGTATGTACCTCATTTACGATACCGAAACAACCGGATTACCCAAAGATTTCAGCGCACCACCAACCGATACCGACAACTGGCCGAGGATGGTTCAGATTGCTTGGCAATTACACGATAAAACCGGGAAATTACTTGAAAATAAATCCTATATCGTTTATCCGGACGGATACGACATTCCCTTTAATGCAGTTCAAATTCACGGAATTACCACCGAAAAAGCCCAGAAAGAAGGACTTCCTCTCCAAGAGGTTTTGGGCAAATTCCGGGAAGCACTGAAAAAAACCGAAATCCTTGGCGGACATAACTTGAGTTTCGACCAAGGTGTAGTGGGTGCGGAATTTGTACGAATGGGTCTTGATTACAAAGAAATCGACCTTCCGATCGTGGATACCATGGAACTTTCCACCGATTTCTGTCAACTGCCGGGTGGACGAGGTGGCAGATTTAAATCACCCAAATTAGGTGAACTTCATGAGGTTTTGTTTGGAAATACATTTGATGAGGCTCACAATGCCGCGGCTGACGTAAATGCGACGGCAAGATGTTTTATGGAACTGCTTCGGATTGGTGTTTTTACCCACGAACAAGTGAAATTATCGGTGGAAGAATACGCAGCATTCCGTGATTTATATACCGGCCCGATTCAGCCTTTCGAAATTGTTATAGAGTCTCAGGTAAAGGATTATCAGGACTCCCAAGTTCATAATGTGAAATTAAACGAAAAGGCAAAGTCCACGACCGATGCGCCTTATTTTCATTTTCACAACCATACCTCTTTTTCGATTTTGTCGGCCACAACTTCGGTTGAAGCACTTATTCAGAAAGCAATCGAGGAGAATATGCCGGCGGTGGGGATGACCGATATGGGAAATCTCATGGGTGCTTTTAAATTTACAAGTGCCGCCAAACGAATGAATGCCGGACGTGAAAATCCGATCATCCCGATCATCGGATGCGAAGTTTACGTTTCGGAAAATTATACCCAAACCAAATTTACAAAAGACAATCCCGACCGAAGGTTTACACAACTCCTGATTGCGAAAAACAAGGAAGGATTTAAAAACTTATCCAAAATCTCTTCCACCGGATTTATTGAAGGCTATTATGCCGGTTATCCGCGTGTGGGGAAGGAAGTCATTGAAAAACATAAAGAAAATCTGATGGCTACGACCGGTAGTTTATCGGGTGAAATTCCCAACCTCATTCTGAATGTAGGTGAAATGCAGGCGGAAGAAGCTTTTGTTTATTGGCACAACCTTTTTGGCGATGATTTTTATGTCGAATTAATTCGTCACGGATTACAAGAAGAAGAACACGTCAATCAAGTTTTACTTCGGTTTGCCGAGAAATATGGGGTTAAAACTTTGGCTCAGAACAATACATTTTACATCCATCAAAACGATGCGGAATCCCATGATATTTTGCTTTGCGTTCGCGATGGCGAGAAAAAGGATACACCGATCGGGCGTGGACGTGGAACGAGATTTGGTTTTCCCAACGATGAATTTTATTTCAAATCCCAGGAACAAATGCGTTCCCTTTTTCACGATGTCCCGGAAGCCATTGAAAACCTCTCTGAATTTTTAAGTAAAATTGAGCCTTATGATCTGGCGAGTGATGTTTTACTTCCCAAATTTAATATTCCCGAAGAATTCCGTCATCCCGAAGATGAATTGGACAATGGAACCCGTGGGGAAATGGCGTATTTGCGCCATATTACATACGAAGGCGCCAAAAAACGATACGATGAAATCACTCCGGAAATCAAAGAGCGATTGGATTTTGAACTCGATACCATCGAAATGACGGGTTATCCCGGCTATTTCTTAATCGTTCAGGACTTTACTTCACAAGCTCGAAAAATGGGTGTTTCGGTGGGGCCGGGTCGAGGTTCGGCAGCGGGCTCGGCAGTGGCTTATTGCACCGGAATTACCAATGTCGATCCGATTAAGTACAACCTCCTTTTTGAGCGTTTCCTCAATCCGGATCGGGTTTCATTGCCCGATATCGATATTGATTTCGATGACCGCGGACGCGATAAAATCATTCAGTGGGTGGTAGATAAATACGGAAAAAATCAAGTGGCTCAGATCATCACCTATGGAACGATGGCAGGGAAATCGGCAATTCGCGATACGGGAAGAGTGTTGGATTTACCACTTCCAGACACCGATCGGATTGCGAAGAAAACCCATATTAAACTCAATAAACTGTTCAAAATGGATGAAAAGGCTTTGAAATCTTCCTTGGGAGGAGATGAATTTGCCGATGCCATGGAATTGAAAAAAATTGCAGAACAAAATACACTCGAAGGAAAAACTTTACAGCAAGCTACAGTGATTGAAGGTTCCCTTCGAAACACTGGAATTCATGCTTGTGGAGTAATCATTACGCCAAAGGACATTCGTGAATTGGTGCCGGTTGCGGTGGCAAAAGATGCGGAATTATTGGTGACCCAATTTGATAACTCGGTGGTGGAAAACGCCGGATTATTGAAAATGGACTTTTTGGGATTGCGGACTTTGACTATTATCAAAGATGCGATTGATTTGATTGAAAAAAATCATGGAATCCGAATTGATCCCGATGAAATTCCATTGGACGATAAAAAAACCTACGAACTTTTTCAACGAGCCGAAACCGTGGCGATATTCCAATATGAATCGCCCGGGATGCAGAAACATATGCGTGCACTAAAACCGGATAAGTTCGATGATTTGATTGCGATGAACGCCCTTTATCGACCCGGGCCTTTGCAGTATATCCCGAGTTTCATTAAGCGAAAACATGGACAGGAAGAAATTGTTTATGACCTTCCCGAAATGGAAGAACACTTAGCGGAAACCTATGGGATTACGGTTTATCAGGAGCAGGTGATGCTTTTGTCGCAAAAACTGGCGAATTTCACCAAAGGTGATGCCGACGTACTTCGAAAGGCGATGGGTAAAAAGCAACGTGACGTTCTCGATAAAATGAAACCGAAATTCTTGGAAGGAGGAGAAGCAAACAATCACCCGAAGAAAGTTTTGGAAAAAATCTGGAACGACTGGGAAGCCTTTGCGGAATATGCTTTCAACAAATCGCACTCAACTTGTTATGCGCTGATCGGCTACCATACGGGGTATTTGAAAGCCAATTATCCGGCCGAATTCATGGCGGCGGTTTTGAGTAATAATATGGGCAACATCAAGCAGGTAACTTTCTTTATGGAAGAATGTCGTTCGAAAGGAATTCCTGTTTTGGGACCCGATGTGAATGAAAGTTCGTATTCCTTTTCGGTAAACGAATCCGGGGCGATCCGTTTTGGGATGGGTGCTGTAAAAGGAGTGGGGAGCGGAGCCGTGGAGTGCATCTTAAAAGAGCGGGAGGAAAACGGAAAATACGAATCGATTTTTGATTTTGTTCAAAGAGTTGATTTGCGCCAAGCTAACAAAAAAACGATTGAAAATCTTGCTTTGGCAGGTGCTTTTGATGCTTTTGAAATTCATAGAGCTCAATTCTTTTACGAAGAAGACGGAAGTTCAAATTTGGAGAAATTGATCCGATACGGAGCCTCGTTTCAGGATTCGAAAAACAGCGCACAGGCTTCTTTGTTTGGAGATTTAGCCGATGAAATTGAAGTAATGCGACCGCATCTTCCGACTTGTCAACCTTGGAACTCAATTCAGCAGTTGAATCGCGAGAAAGAAGTGGTGGGGATTTATATTTCTTCGCATCCGCTCGATGATTATTTGGATGAATTGAATTTTTATCAGAATGCGACTTTGAAACAATTAAAAGAAAACGAAGATAAATTAATCGGTCGTGAGCTTTCGGTGGCGGGAATTATAACAGATGCACAGCACCGGATTTCGAGTAAAGACGGAAGAGAATTCGGGATTTTTACCTTGGAAGATTATGAAGACCAATATGAATTCCGGTTGTTTGGAGAGGATTACCTGAAGTTCAAACATTTTTTGCAGGCCAATATGATGGTAGCCGCAAAGGTTTCGGTTACAGAACGGATTTTTAAAGATAAGGAAGGAAACCCAACCGGACGAAGGGTGTATGTGAATATCAATCGGATGCAGTTGTTGAGTGAAATATTGGAAGGTCAGGCCAAACGGGTTGTGGTGACGGTAAATGTTTCAGATTTGACTCAGGATCTTTATAATTCGATGAAAGAAATTTTCGAAAAGCACAAGGGCGATAAAAATCTTTTGTTTGTGATGAATGATCTGGAAAGCAAAACCCAGTTGAAAATGCCGGCACATCATGCAAAAGTGGAAATCAACAAAGAATTGCTGAAAGAGTTAAGGGAAATTCCGAGTTTGAAAGTGGGATTGAATTAAAAAAAAGGATTGCGGCAGGGATTGCAGTGGAAATCCTTTTTTATGGTCGCGTTGGCTGAGGCTCTGGAAGCCACCGTGGCTCAGAAAAAAGATTGCAACATAAAGCCCGGTCCATTGTGGAAAGGTTTTTGTTGAGGTAGTCAGGGTGAATCACAATGGGAGCCGCCCCAAAAAGAAAAATTAAAAGTGAATTTGTGAATCTATAATCAAATTGATTTTTCCTATGAAATTAAACTTTGATTTATATAAATTTACGCTACTTTTGAATGTTTAATTAATTTAAAAATACTGAAAATGGCACTTGAAGTAACAGATACATCGTTTGCAAAAGACGTTTTGGAGTCAGGAAAACCGGCAATGGTTGATTTTTGGGCGACTTGGTGTGGTCCTTGTAGAATGGTCGGCCCGACTGTAGAAGAGTTGGCAAAAGAATATGAAGGACAAGCTGTGGTGGCAAAAGTGGATGTGGACAACAACCAGCAAATCGCGGCGGAATACGGAATCCGAAACATTCCGACTATTTTATTTTTCAAAGACGGACAAGTTGTGGACAAAGTGGTGGGCGTAGTTCCCAAAGCACAGCTTGAGCAAAAACTGAAAGCGATTATGAATTAAATAATTCATCAGAAAAAATTAGAAATCCGGTCATGAAAATGGCCGGATTTTTTGCTTTATAAATCGCGGAAAACAGCTGTGACCAGACCGAGCACTCTTAGATTGTCATTTTCAGTAATAGGAATGCTTTGGAACTTTTGATTGTCGGGTATCAGTTTTTTGTTTTTCAAATCAAGTCTTTTGACAGTAAATGCTGCATTGTTGAGCGAAACAATGGCGATTTTGTGGTGAACGGCATCCAAGTCGGTTCTCACAACGAGAATGTCGCCTTCGAGCAGAGTGGGAAACATTGAACTCCCTTTTACCCGAACTAGAAAAGTGGAATCGGGATGGGACAAATAACGTTCGTCAAGACTTAATTTCTGTTCGACGAAATCTTCTGCCGGCGAGGGAAATCCGGCTTGAATTTCTTCGCCAAAAAAGCTGACATAGTTCTTTTCTTCATTGATTTTTAATGAGATATATTCCAGTTCTTCATCCAGTGGCGGTCTAATTCTCTTGTTCATCATTCAACTTCTAAAAGTTCATCCCAATTGGTTAAATATCGTTTTGAGAGTTTTTCCTGTTTCATTTTCCAAGTTCTTTGCAGGTCCTGGGAAGCGAGTTTTACCTTTTTGTGTCCGAGTCTTTTGTTGAGGCTGTCCATCACAGACATTAATTGTTTGTGTTTGGAGCTTTCATTTTGGAAGAGATTCAGTTGCATGTATTTATCGGGCTGTAAATCGAGCATGATAACGCCTGCTTTTTTGTAAAGGTATTCTTTTTTGAAAATTTGTTTAAGTCCTTGTGTTGCGTATTTAGAGAGGACGATGTCGGAATTGCTCGGAAAGGGAAGCTGAACCACGATGCTGTTGGAGTATTGTCCCTGATCTTTACGATGCCGGTTTGTTTTGACAAAAACCAGAAGTGCATTTGCGGCCAGATGATGTTTGCGCATTTTTTCTCCGCAGGAGGAAGAAAAAGTGGAAATCCGTTCTTTTATATCGTTGAATTCGCCGATGTTGCGTTCAAAGGTTCGTGTGGTAGCAATACTTTTTCGGGGGATTACTTCTTCGAAATCTAGACAGGCTTCGCCGCATAGTTCTTTTTTGAGCCGCAGTAAGACAACCGAAAATTCTTTTCTGATGTAAGAGTCCGAAAGTTGGGTAAAATCATAAGCAGTCCGGATGTTGCGGGCTTTTAGTTTTTGGGAAATCTGTCGGCCTATTCCCCAGACATCCTCGATTTTTAGCCATTTGAGCGCCTTGATTCTTTTTTCTTCTGAATCGATGACATATACACCTTGTGTTTGATTTACGAATTTTTTAGCGATGAGATTGGCGGCTTTGCTAAGGGTTTTGGTAGGAGCAAATCCCACGCAAGTAGGAATAGAGGTGTATTTTAATATTTTTTCCCGGATTTGAATTCCTTTGGATTGAAAATCAAATTTTTCCCGGTCTTTGAACCACAGGAAGGATTCGTCTATGGAATAAAATTCTACTTCAGGAGTAAATCCCATCAGGATATTCATCACTCGGTTGCTCATATTGCCATAAAGTGCATAATTAGAAGAAAAGACCTCAATTTTTTTTTGCTGAAATATTTCTTCAAACTGAAAGGCGGGTGCGCCCATTGGAATCCAAACTTTGGCTTCATTGCTGCGCGAAACTACACAGCCGTCGTTGTTGGACAGTACCACAACGGGTTCTCCTTCGAGTTCCGGATTGAAAATCCGCTCACAGGACACATAAAAATTATTACAATCTACCAACCCGAACATCAGGCAAATTTACGAGTGATTTACGTCAAAGTATGACATTGTTGACAAAAAATCATTCATCATTATTTTTTCATTTAACAAATTTTTTAACATGATATTTGTTTGGTGTTAGTGAAAATTTAACTTAATTTAGTCCGAGTTTATTAAAATTTATTTATTATGAAAAACTTTTTACTATGTTTTATTCTTTTGGTTGGCTCCGTCTTCGGATTCGGACAGATACTGGAAGAGGGATTCGATGATATTGAGAATCTGCCAGGTTGGACGATGACCAACCAAAGTACGACCATTGGGACTACCAACTGGTTTCAGGGTAACATTACGGTTTTTAATTCTCATAGCGGAGACCCTGCATCTTACATTGGAGCTAATTTTAACAACACAACAGGAGGGACAGGGACAATCAGTAACTGGTTGATCACACCCACCCTGAATCTGAAAGATGGGGACACACTGACTTTCTGGACCAGAACGTCTGAGGGTTCTATTTGGGATGATCGTTTAGAAGTTCGTTCAAGTGTAGGAGCTATGACCGTTCCCTCGGGAGGGCCGACGGATGTAGGTTCTTTTACTACAGTTAATCTGATTATTAATGATGATTATTCACTAAGCTATCCGGAAGTTTGGACAGAGTTTGAGGTAGTTGTTTCCGGAGTTGGGAGCACACCTGTTGCAATGAATTTTGCATTTCGTTACAATGTGATTTTGGCAGGTCCTTCAGGGACTTATTCTAATTATATAGGAATTGATACTGTTTCCGTTGTAGAAGGCGATGGTGGTGGTGGCGGTGACACAGATTGTGAAACAACTCCGGGCATCATAATCAATGATGACGGAACGGTAGAAAATGGAGGAAGCGGAAACCCGGCTACTGTGACAGAGGTAATATTTGTTGATAAATTTACACCTTCGTCATATCCGGCAACGATAGAAAGTGTTTGTGCGGCATTTGTGACTTTGACCGGAGGTACACCAAATATGTCTTATGATATTGTGGTGTATGATGATGATGGCGCAGCCGGCGTACCAGGTACTTTACTTGGTGAAATGAATGGTTTGACGGCTAATGATATTCCTGTGTTTACAGCTGGTGCTGCACCCGTATGGCAAACAGCCAGTACAGCTTCAGAAAACTGGGAAGTTACAGAGGGAAGTGTATATATAGGTGTGAGATTTATACCTTCTACGCCAAATCACTTTATGGCAATGGATCAGACAACCTCGACGCCACAGGGTCAGGGTTACTGGTGGAATGACAGTGATGGAATCTGGCAAACAATTACTTCCGGATGGCCTACTTACCGCTCATTGTTTGTTCGTCCTGTATTGGCCTCAGATGGAGGACCTGGAGGAGATGAATGTGAGTGGACCGTTCACGTATGGGAAGATTACTTCGGAGATGAGGTTTCATGGGAGTTAAGAGCTTCTGACGGAACTATACTGTTGTCTGGTGGAGGTTACGGTAACGGATATGATGATACGCAAACTGTAACAGCAGCCGGCCCTCTTGAATTCTACATTGAGGCTTTAGGTTTATTTGGAGACAACGAGCCTAGTTATGAAGTTTCAAATGGAACAGAAGTCCTTGTTTCCGGACAGATTCTGTCTACCGGCTCGGGCGAAGCCACTTACTCTGACCTTAATTGTGCAGATGTCGGCGAACCTGAAGAAGGATGCTTCGTCACTGGAACATTTGATCAATGGCCTTCTACAACTTACGTACCTGCATGTATGGGTGTAGAAGAACCTATTACAACAGCCGGATGGGCAGGAGAGTTCTCCAAAGTTCAGGTAACTGCCGGAGTTGAATACATCTTCTCAAGCTCTGTGGCAACTGACTATATTACAATTGCTGATGAAGATGAAGAAATAGCGTTTGCAACTGGAACAGGAACTGTTACATGGACTTCGCCGGTTGATCAGGTTATTCGCTTCTATACACATACAGATGAGGATTGTGGAATTGAATCAGTATCCAGAGCCAGAGCCGTTCAATGCGGCGAGCCGTTTATAGTGGAAGAGCCTGATTATCCATGCTTCCAGGGAGACGGATTGGCCAGCAATGGATTCGAAAACGGATACAACGTAATTGACGGATCTGATTACAGAAACGCAGACGACTTTATCGTAGACGGCTCATTTACAGTTCAATACATCCGTATGAACTTCTTCATGAACCCTGGTGCTACAGTTTCATCTGCAACATTTAATATCCGTGGTGATGAAGGTGGAGCTCCTAGTGAAGACGACATTGTGGAAACGTTTACACTTACTCCGATTTCTCATCAGGTATTAGGTTCTAACTTCGGCTACAATATCTCTCAGGTAGAATTTGTATTAACGGACGAAATTGAACTTGGAGCCGGAACTTATTGGTTGCAGCCATTGGTAACTGCTTCAGATGCAGGAGCTGTTTTCTGGGAAGTTTCTTCTACGGGAACATTGGGCAACCCGATTCATACAAGTGAGTTTAACGGGCCTTGGACTGTAGACCCTGAAGGAACGCAAGCTGTGTTCTTCATTGCAGGGGAATGTGGAGAAACTTCTACTGAATGTTCTCAGGAATTCACAAGTGATGATGTTACAAATGGCGTAGGGTTCATCAATGACGGAGCTAATCATCTGATTGCTGCGAATGATGTAGTGGTTGCGGCCGATACAAGCTTCAATGTAGAAAGAATCACACTTGATGTGGTATCACTTGGTGGAGAGCCAACGGTGTTTGATGTTTCATTCTACGAAGATGACGCAGGAGTATCAACTCAGATTGGGGCTACACAAACCGGTGTTACACCAACGTCAATCACACCGAACGGTACTTTTGGTTCCGCAGGATATCCGGTTTACACCGTTGTGATAGATTTACCAACACAGCAGTTACTGCAGGCTCCGGGAGCCGATACCCGTTTCTGGATCGGAATTTCCGGTGCTCCTTCTGTGGATGCTCAATTCGTGTACTGGATTTCTTATGACTATACAGCTACTACCGACAGTGAGCCTACATGGCAGTCACAGGATGGAGGCGCTACATGGAGTATGTTTGTTTCCGGTTCGGGAGCTAATGCGGAAGGCGTGATGCTTGTTGAAGGAACCTGTGATACTTTGGGCGTAAGCGATATGACTTCGTTTGACTTCGCTTACTATCCAAACCCTGTCAAAGATGTATTGAACATTACATCTCAGAAAGCAGTTCAGAACGTATCTGTTTACAACCTTGCAGGTCAGCAGGTGTTGGCTTCAGCCAAAGTAGTAAACGGACAAATCAACGTTTCAGGATTGTCTTCAGGAGTGTATGTGTTCAGAGTTACATTGGAAGGTGGAAAAGTTGAAACATTCAAAATTATTAAGAAGTAATAATTACTGAATCAGTATAACCAAGCCTCCCGGATTTCCGGGAGGCTTTTTGTTTTAAATTGTCTTTGTTGGATAATTTAACTAAACAATTCATCTGAAATATGAATTGTAACCTTGATAAAAAGGCTTCTTCCCCAGATTAAGCAATAAGAAATTCTAATTATATAGCACAAACAATCAGGATGGAGCGGAGATAAATCTTGTGTGATGGCTGACAAAAGAGCTTAATCATGGCACAAAAAAACCGCCCTTTTGCAAGAGCGGTTTTAATATTTAAGATATAATTTCAGAATTAGTTTCCTCCTTCTTCCATTTTCTTTTTCAATTCAGCTAAACCGTCGATGTCACCCAAAGTCGCTGTTTCAGTCGTTTGGCTTTCCATCGCTTTTTTCGCTGCTTTTTCCTCCTCTTCACGGAAAGTTGCAGTGTGAGAAACAACCACACGACGGAATTCTTTGTTGAATTCAATCACAGTAAATGCTAACTCATCACCTTTCTTCACACGTGAACCATCTTCTTTTTCCAAAGTTCTGGATGGGGCAAAAGCCTCAACATCAGCGTCTTCAAACTGGATAGTCGCACCTTTGTCAAATACGTCAACTGCAGTTCCGGTGTGTTTTGTTCCTACACCATATTTAGTTTCGTATTTGTCCCAAGGATTTTCAGTCAATTGTTTGTGGCCTAAGCTCAAACGTCTTGCATCCACATCCAATTCAAGAACTACAACGTCCAAAATGTCATCTACATTTGTAAATTCAGATGGATGTTTGATTTTTTTCGTCCAAGAAAGATCAGAAATATAAATCAATCCATCAACACCTTCTTCCAATTCTACAAACACACCGAAGTTCGTGAAGTTTCTCACTTTTCCTTTGTGTTCAGAACCTACAGGGTACTTAGTTGTGATGTCAGTCCAAGGATCTGGCGTCAATTGTTTGATACCCAATGACATTTTTCTTTCGTCACGGTCAAGTGTAAGCACAACTGCTTCTACTTCGTCCCCAACTTTTACGAAATCCTGAGCGGAACGTAAATGAGTGGACCATGACATTTCCGAAACGTGGATAAGACCTTCTACACCTGGCGCAACTTCAACAAATGCACCGTAGTCAGCCAATACAACCACTTTTCCTTTTACTTTATCACCAACAGCTAAGCTCTGATCCAAAGCTTCCCAAGGGTGTTTTTCCAATTGTTTGATACCCAACTGGATTCTTGTTTTGTCTTCGTCGAAATCCAAAATAACCACATTGATTTTCTGTCCGTCCTCCAAAATTTCAGATGGGTGGTTGATTCTTGACCAAGAAAGGTCTGTGATATGGATCAATCCGTCAACACCACCTAAATCTACGAACACACCGTAAGAAGTGATGTTTTTAACTTCACCTTCCAGTACTTGTCCTTTTTCAAGTTGTGCAACGATTTCTTTTTTCTGTTCTTCGATATCCGCTTCGATAAGCGCTTTGTGAGAAACCACAACGTTTTTGAACTCAGGGTTGATTTTAACCACTTTGAATTCCATTGTTTTCCCAACATATTGTTCGTAATCGCGAATTGGTTTCACGTCGATTTGAGATCCAGGCAAGAAAGCTTCGATTCCGAAAACGTCCACAATCATACCACCTTTTGTACGTGCTTTGATGTATCCGTTTACGATTTCCTGCTCGTCATGCGCTTTGTTTACTGCGTCCCAAGCGTTCAGCGTTCTGGCTTTTCTGTGTGAAAGAACCAATTGTCCGTGTTTGTCTTCACGTGTATCTACCATTACTTCCACCTCGTCACCCACGGCAAGATTTGGATTGTAACGGAATTCGTTCAATGAAATAACACCTTCTGACTTAAAGTTGATGTCAACGATTGCTTCTTTGTCGGTCAAGCGAACTACCTTTCCTTTGAAAACCACATTTTCGTCCAAATCGTCCAATGTCTCATCGTACATTTTCTCCAATTGGGCTTTTTCTTTACGGTCTTCTTCGTTCAATCCTGATTCGTAAGATTCCCAGTCAAAATTTTCGGGTGCAACGTTGGCGTTTGATGAAGCAGAAGCAGTATCTAAGTTCAATACTTGGTCTTCCAACTCCTCGTGTTTTGTCTCTTTAGACATAATTTTAAAAATTTGTATCCCAAAATCAATTCGAAATAAAGCGGAAAAAAGTTTCTGAGAGTAGTTAAACTTTTGTTTATCAAGACTTTGTTTCTACAATCCGCCAAAGTGGGTGCAAAAGTACAAAAAATATTTCAAAAACAATTTATAATGAGTTGAAAATCACATAGTATCCTGCGAGATAAACTGAGATTAGATTTTCGAAATATGAACTAACTTTACACAATGAATGAAAATCTTAGTTTCCGTATAGCTACAGATGTCGATGTACCGGCCATCTGGAAAATTCTCCAACAATCCATAGAACGCCGCCGAAAAGACGGAAGCGATCAATGGCAGGACGGATATCCCAATCTTTCCACGGTCGAAAATGATGTGGAAAAACAACAGAATTATGTGCTTACCCAAAACGGGAAGCTCATTGCGACGGCCGCTGTCATTTTCAATTACGAACCGACTTATGATGAAATTGACGGAGAATGGCTGACAAACGGTGATTTTTATGTGGTGCATCGGGTAGGCGTTTCAGATGAAGTAGCCGGAAAAGGAATAGCAACCCAATTTTTTCTGATGATTGAGGAATTTGTCAAAGAAAAGGGTGTTTTCAGCATTAAAATCGATACGAATTTTGATAATCTGGCGATGCTTCGGATTTTGGAAAAATTAGATTATACCTATTGCGGCGAAATCTTGGTGAGAAATAGTCCGAGAAAGGCTTTTGAAAAGGTACTTAAATAATCACAGGCAGAAAAAACTTTGACAAAGTTCGGAACTTTGTCAAAGTTGAGTAAAAAATCCCTACTTTCATTTTCCGAAACCTTAATTACACACAATGTTTAAAAATTTATTCCGGAAAAAGTCCATTGAGAAACTCGTTCGGGAAAGTGAGGAAGACGTCAATCCGCTCAAAAAAGTCCTTTCGGTAAAGGATTTGACCTTTATGGGAATTGCGGCTGTTGTTGGAGCAGGAATTTTCTCCACCATCGGTTCGGCGGCTTACAATGGTGGACCGGGCGTTTCGCTCTTGTTTATCATCACAGCTGTAACCTGCGGATTTACAGCGCTTTGTTATGCCGAATTTGCCAGTAGAATTCCGGTTTCGGGAAGTGCTTATACTTATTCTTATGTGGCTTTCGGCGAAATCGCCGCTTGGATTATCGGTTGGGCTTTGATACTCGAATATTCCATCGGGAACATTGTCGTAGCCATTTCTTGGAGCAGTTATTTCAATAACTTATTGGTGCATCTTTTCAATATCCATCTCCCCGACTGGATGATCATCGACCCGATGACCGCCAAAAATGCCTTTGTAGAATCTACTGCCGCACTGGCCTCGGGAGCGGAATTGACCGCCAAACAAATTCAGAGTTATGAGTTTGCCATCAATGCTTACAACAGCGCACCGATGATTGGCGACACCAAAATATTTTTCAATCTCCCGGCTTTCATCATCGTGGCTTTGGTAACTTGGCTGGCTTATATCGGCATTAAAGAAAGTAAGAAATCGGCCAATTTCATGGTGTATTTCAAAGTTGCCGTGATTTTATTTGTGATTGTTGCCGGTGCTTTTTTTGTTGATACCAACAATTGGCGACCTTTTCTTCCCAATGGATTTGAAGGTGTTTTAAAAGGTGTTTCCGCGGTTTTTTATGCTTACATTGGTTTTGATGCGATTTCTACGATGGCGGAAGAAACCAAAAATCCGCAACGTGATATGCCGCGCGGAATGATTTATTCGCTACTGATTTGTACCGGATTGTATATTTTAATCGCTTTGACTTTGACCGGAATTGAACATTATTCTCATTTCCAAAACGTAACCGATCCGCTGGCATTTGTGTTTGAAGAACGTGCGCCTTGGATTGAAAAAATTATTTCCATCAGTGCAGTTGTCGCGACGACTTCGGTTTTATTGGTTTTCCAGATTGGACAACCGAGAATTTGGATGAGTATGAGCCGTGATGGTTTATTGCCTAAAAAATTCGGGCAAATTCATCCGAAATACCAGACTCCGGGATTTGCAACGATTGTAACGGGTGTCATCGTCGGAATCGGAGCTTTATTCATCGAAAGTGATTTGGTAACCGACTTGACGAGCATCGGGACTTTGTTTGCATTTATGTTGGTTTCGGGTGGGGTTTTGTTTTTACCGCCCAAACTCAAGGAAACTGGTAAGTTTCATTTGCCTTATATAAACGGAAAATGGATTGTTCCTGTTTTATACATTTTCTTTGTTTACGCTTTCCAAAACCGTACGATTGCGGCTTTTACCGAATTCAATTTAGAAAATACCGAAGAAGTTTTATTTATCGTTTTCCTGATTTTTGCTTTAATCGTAGCGATTATGACCTTCATCCGAAACTATTCGCTCATTCCGATTATGGGCGTTTTGATGTGTTCTTATATGATGGTTGAAATTCCGCTTGTGAGCTGGAAATGGTTTCTGGTTTGGATGGCGCTTGGGCTGACGGTTTATTTCCTTTATGGTTATAGAAATAGTAAATTGAGGAAGGAAGTTTAAGTCAGATTATTTCAAATCGAAACGATTTTCAATTCCGAGTACGTTATAAATAATCTTCAAATGGTATTTGACTGTATTTTCTGAAATAAATAATTCGTTTCCAATTTCTTTATTGGTTTTTCCTTGTTTCACGAGTTCTATGATTTGCAACTGCCGGTCAGAAAGATTATATTTTTCAAGAATAAGTTCCGAATCAGATTTTCCTGCATTTTTGGAAATTTCTTCCAGTTCCTGACGCATACGCTCGTTTTCTAATTCTATGAAATACCGTTTTTGTTTGTTTATTTTGAAAAATTGAAATAAAACAATCAGAAAAGCGAGTAAAATAACTGAAAGAATTACAAGAAAAATCTGAACATTTCTTTCATAGGTACGTTCCAAATCACGGCGTTTGTTCCAAAGTTCTCTTTCAAGAAGGTTTAAATTTCCGCTTTGAACGGGCGCATTGTACACTCCGGATAATTCAGAGCCCATTCTTTCATGAAAATATGCGTTTTTATAGTCGTCCATTTTGAGGTAAAAATGGCTCATGTCATAATGCATTCTAATTTTATAAATATCAATTCCGTATTTCTTGGAATAATAAATACCTTTTTCAAAAGCCCATTCTGCCAATTCAGGATTCCTTGTATGCTCTGCAAGATTGACCAATTTGCAATAAACGGCAGGCAAATGCTCTGGATTTTCGTTTTCTATAACAGCAATGCCTTGGCGCAATATCGCTTCTGCTTCTTCGTATTTTCCTTCTCTTATCTTAAATGTTCCTGCGACGTTCCAATAAAAAGCTTTGATGGGCGGATCTACTAATTCGAGATCCCGCTCTGTAATTTTATCAAAATGATATCGGGCTTGTTGAAAATCCAATAAGTCAAAGTGAATAAACATTTTTTCGAATTTGACTCGGGCTTCGGCATGGTCCTCAATGGCCGTACCTCTTCCCTCTTCCACAGCATAATTCAGATTGTTCAGAACAACGGCATAATTGTAAAGCCTTTTGTAAGTCAAAGCTTTTTCGATGTAAGCATAATATCTATCAATCGAAGTGCTGGACGGATGATTGATAATTTCTTCCAATTTTATGATTGCAGAATCATATTTATAGGCGTTATTGAGTGCCGTAATCTCCTTATTTAATTTTATAGGATCTGTAGTTTGACTGAAAAGCATTCCGGAATAGACCAAAATACAATACAAAACTAACATTCCTTTGCGAAAAAAAACTTCTCTGAATAGATTCAAATTGCTGATTTATAAACTTTTAATCACTACCCGCACGGGTAGTGGATGCTAACTACTCCCTGACTACACCAACAAAAATATGTAAAATAGTTTTTATTTTTCATTTTCGCATTGCTTTTAATCAGAAAGGAATTGAGGAAACTTTCAATCTGAAAATATAAGAAAAAATTTGAATTTTTGTTGGGACCCTTTTTCAGAAAAATTAAAATTACTTTAACAACCTAAGCTACCTAAGCTACTCTATCTGATAAAATTTTAGTTAGGGAAATGAAAATAGTCCTTCGGAACGTGTGTCGTCTGAAGGACTATTTATTTTATCTACAATTTATCCATTCTGATTTGCCGGAATTAAAAGCACAGATGCTTTGGAGCCTTTGATTACACCTTCAGAAACACTTCCCACAAAAGCTTTGTAAAGAGCACTGTGTTTTATATAACCCAAAACAATCAGATCTGCATGAAGTTGCTCCGCTAATTTCAGAATTTGCTTATCTGCAAATCCTTGAAGCAAATGAACTTCTGTCAACAAACCCGCATCCAAAAATTTAGCTTTAAAGGAGTTCAAAGTGTCCATTTCCTTTTCATATTCGGTAAGATTTACCGGAGATATGTATTCAACACCCGGCTCAGTTACGACAATGTCCTTACTGAGCGACGTAACGTGCACCAAATGGACTTTGGATTCAAATGCCTTGGCGATTTCAATTGCTTTTTGCGCTACCAGATCACCTTCCTTATTGGAGTCAATGGGAACTAATATTGTTTTCATTTTCAGTGGAATTTTTAATTCGAATTAAAGTTAGCAAATAGATTGCAATCAAACTATGATATTTCCACGTTGGAGCGAGAATTAAAGATTAATTCAAACTATACTCCGTTCCGTCCTTTCCGTCTTTCAGCTGAATTCCGATCGCAGCCAATTCGTCGCGAATCTGATCGGACAAAGCCCAGTTTTTATCGGCACGCGCCTGATTTCGCATTTTGATGAGTAATTGAACCGTTCCGTCCAGTTTGTCGTTGTTTCCGTTGGAAGTTTCATCGGATTTCAATCCCATAACATCAAAAACAAATTCATTTAATGAGCTTTTTAGAACTTTTATGTCCTCCGACCTCAGTTTTTCCGTTCCGGCTTTAGCGCCATTAATTACCCGCACCGCATCGAATAAATGAGAAATTAAAATCGGCGTATTGAAATCATCGTCCATTGCGGCATAACAGTCTTTCAACCAATTTTGCACATCAAAACTCGATTCGTTGGAACCTTCAATTAGATCCAGATTTTTAATTCCGTCCATCAATCGGTTGAAACCTTTTTCGCTCGCCAGCATCGCATCATTCGAAATGTCGAGAACGCTTCTGTAATGCGCTTGCAAAAAGCAAAACCGAACAATTCCGGGATGGAATGGTTTTTCAAAGAAATCATTTTCACCGCTTACCAATTGCATTGGCAAAATATAATTTCCGGTTGATTTACTCATTCGCTGTCCGTTCATTGTCAGCATATTGGCATGTAGCCAGTATTTTACAGGTTCCTGTCCGTTGGCGCCTTTGGCTTGCGCGATTTCACATTCGTGGTGTGGGAATTTCAAATCCATTCCGCCACCGTGGATGTCAAAAAATTCACCCAAGTATTTGGTACTCATTACGGTACACTCCAGATGCCAGCCCGGAAAACCTTCACCCCAAGGCGAACCCCAACGCATAATGTGCGCCGGAGAAGCGTTTTTCCAGAGTGCAAAATCCACCGGATTTCGTTTTTCGTCTTGTCCGTCCAGATCGCGGGTATTATTGATTAAATCATCAATATTTCTTCGGCTCAATTCGCCGTAATTCAATCCTTTTTGGTTGTAAGCGACCACATCAAAATAAACCGAACCATTTACTTCATAGGCAAGCCCAAGTTCTATTAATTTTTGAGCCAATTCGATTTGTTCCAAAATATGCCCTGTGGCAGTGGGCTCAATTGTGGGCGGAAGTAAGTTAAAGGTTTCCAAGACTTTATGAAAATCGACGGTGTATTTCTGAACGATTTCCATCGGTTCGAGTTTTTCCAGTCTTGATTGTTTCACAAAACGGTCGTTGTCCACATTTCCATCATCGGTCAGGTGACCGGCATCGGTGATATTTCGTACATAACGAACTTTATAACCCAAATGAACCAGGTACCGATAAATCATATCAAACGACAAAAACGTACGTACATTTCCCAAATGTACATTGCTGTAAACCGTTGGTCCACATACATACATCCCGATGCTGTCTTTGTGAATGGGAACAAATGTTTCTTTCTCGCCGCTCAGCGAATTATGTACTTTTAAGTTGTGTGTTTTTATCATTTTGAGTTGTGCGTTTATGGGTTTTGGGTTATGCGTTAATTATTTTTGAATATTTCTATTAACTAAGCTTTGAAAAGCTATCATTTCTGCTTCATTATTAAAATATCTTTTGGGAATGACATAAGCAACTATACTATCAATATACAGATAAAAAGCATTTTTACCTTCTTCAATTTTTTTTACTTTAGCCCAATTAACCGCTCCTTGAGAGTTTTCACTATTGTATAAAATTTTATCGTCAGAGAATTCATATTCTGTTTTACTTAAAAAACTCCCATCTTTTAAAGGTATTTTTTTTGTACTTTTTAATCTAAAATAGATTAAAAGAAAACAAGTAAGCCAAAAAATTACTGTTGAAAAAATTATAGCGAATAAATTTATTCCGTAATTAATAAGGAAATATAATTGTATAATAATAAATGCAATACAATACAAAATAATTGATTTTCTAAAACCATTTTTCATGAAATGATGTTTAGCAAAATCTGAATAATCTTCCCTCGTTATATCTACAACTATTTTCATTTCAAATCTAAATCTTCAAACTCCCCTCCTTCCTGTCCGTCAGATAGGCCGATGGATGAGACTAGGGAGGCTTACACATTAAATTTCGTATGCACGCCGATGTAATGCAGGAATTCTCTTCTTGTCGTCGGATCGGTTTTGAAAACACCACCCAATTCCGCCGTCACAGTACTGCTGTCGATATCACGAATACCCCGTGAGTTTACACAAAGGTGTTTCGCATCAATTACACAGGCCACATCTTCCGTTCCCAATGCGTCCTGCATCGCTTTTACAATCTGCATCGTCAGTCTTTCCTGAACTTGCGGACGTTTGGCGTAATAATCCACAATCCGGTTCATTTTAGATAGCCCGATTACTTTTCCGTTTGAAATATAACCGATATGCGCTTTCCCTACGATGGGCAGAAAATGGTGCTCACAGGTCGAATAAACCGTGATGTCTTTCTCCACCAACATTTGGTTGTATTTATATTTATTATCAAACGTGGACATTTTGGGCTTTCGATCGGGATGCAATCCACCGAAAATTTCATTGACAAACATTTTGGCTACGCGTTTGGGCGTTCCTTTCAAACTATCATCGGTCAAATCCAATCCCAAAGTATCCATAATGTTTTTGAAATCGGCTTCGATTTTTGCAATTTTTTCATCATTACTCAACTCAAAAGCATCTTTGCGCATAGGCGTATCGTGGTGCGACGCAAAGTGATCATCGCCTATTTCGTCGTACAAATTCTGGTCAGACATTTTCTTAAATTTAATAAAGTGCAAATTTACCGAAACAGAATCATATTTAGACCATTATCCGGCGAAATTCTAAAACCTAATGATTATCGGTCTCCACCGCAAATTTGTATATTTGAGTCCAGAAAAATTCAAGAATGAACCAAAAAATTTATGGCGTTGACCATTTTACAATAGAAGACTCGATAGAGATTTTAAACAATAAAATCCAAGCGGTAATTTCCGAAAAAAGCCGTGAACAAATCAAACGCTCCAAAGACAATGTGGAAGCAATCGTAAATTCCGGAATGACGGTTTACGGTATCAATACAGGCTTTGGACCGCTTTGCGACACTAAAATTTCAAAAGAAGAAACCCGAAAACTTCAGGAAAATTTACTAATCAGTCACGCCGTTGGTGTGGGAAATCCGATTTCGAAGGAACTTTCCAAACTGATGCTGGTGGCAAAACTTCACGCCTTGGCAAAAGGTTTTTCGGGAATTTCGCCTGAAACTTTTGAAAGAATTTTATTGTTCGTCGAAAAAGATTTAATTCCCGTCGTTCCTGAACAAGGTTCCGTGGGAGCTTCGGGCGATTTGGCGCCGCTTTCTCATTTGTTTTTGCCTTTGATTGGCGAAGGGAAAATCTGGAAAAACGGGGTTCCGACTTCTGCAAAGGAAGTTTTGAAAGAACATAATCTTGAGCCGATTGAACTTCAAGCAAAAGAAGGCTTGGGGCTGATCAATGGAACCCAATTCATTCTGGCGCACGCCCTTTTCGGATTGGACAAAATGAAATATTTGCTGGATCTGGCCGATGTGGTTGGAACAATGAGTTTGGAGGCTTATTCGGGTTTGAGTTCTCCGTTCCGAAAGGAATTGCATGAAGTCCGTCCGTATCGCGGAACGAAATTAGTAGCCGAGCGAATTCGCAAACTTTTGGAAGGTTCTGAAATTATAAATAACAATGACTTTCCACGGGTTCAGGATCCTTATTCGCTTCGCTGTATGCCGCAAGTGCATGGTGCTTCGCGAAATGCTTGGTTTCATTTGAAAGAAATGGCGGAAATCGAACTGAATTCGGTGACCGATAATCCGATTGTGCTGGATGAAAAAACCGCAATCAGTGGGGGGAATTTCCATGGTCAACCAATGGCAATGGTGTTGGATTATGCGACTTTGGCCGCTGCGGAATTGGGAAATATTTCCGACAGAAGACAATATTTATTGCTCGAAGGCAAATTTGGATTACCGCGATTACTGACTGAAAAATCAGGTCTGAACTCCGGGTTTATGATCCCACAATATACTTCTGCTGCTTTGGTAACGGAAAATAAGACTTTGTGTTTTCCGGCTTCGGCTGACTCGGTTCCGACTTCATTGGGACAGGAAGATCACGTTTCGATGGGAAGTATTTCGGGTAGAAAATTCAATCAGGTTTTGAATAATCTGGAGAAAATTCTTGCGATTGAACTGATGTATGCCTGTCAGGGACTGGAATTTAGAAGACCTTTGAAATCAAGTCTGGTGATTGAAGAAGTTTTTGATTTGGTTCGAACCAAAGTGGATAAATTAGAAGATGACCGATTGATCGGTGAAGATATTTTGGCGATTATTGAATTAATTCAAGGTGAGAAATTGAAAGAAATTATTTCGAAAGTATAAAGTTCAACCTAATCAAGGTTTAAAAAATAGAGAAAATGACAACCGAACAATTTCAACAACAAATACAACAAGGAATTCCGGCAGAATTGCCACTGAAAAAAAACTATAACCCCAATGTAAGTCACGCTCCGAAGCGAAAAGAAATTCTTTCGGAGGAAGAGAAAAAACTGGCGTTGAAAAATGCTTTGCGTTATTTCGAACCGAAATTTCATTCGGAATTAATTCCCGAATTCAAAGATGAATTAGAAAAATACGGCCGCATTTATATGTATCGTTTCAAACCCGACTACGAAATATATGCACGTCCGATTGAGGAATATCCCGGAAAATCTTTGCAAGCCAAAGCCATCCAGCTGATGATTCAAAACAATTTGGATCCAGCGGTCGCGCAACATCCAGACGAATTAATCACCTACGGAGGAAACGGAGCGGTTTTCCAGAATTGGGCACAATATCTTTTGACGATGAAATATTTGTCGGAAATGACCGATGAACAAACTTTGGTGATGTATTCCGGTCATCCGATGGGTTTATTTCCATCTCACAAAAATGCACCGAGAGTCGTTGTCACAAATGGAATGGTCATTCCAAATTATTCAAAACCCGACGATTGGGAAAAGATGAACGCTTTGGGCGTGTCCCAATATGGACAAATGACCGCCGGAAGTTATATGTATATCGGGCCGCAAGGAATTGTGCATGGAACCACGATTACGGTTTTAAATGGTTCAAGAAAAATTGATGATAAAGGAACTGCCGGAAAACTATTTGTGACGGCTGGTTTGGGCGGAATGTCGGGTGCTCAACCCAAAGCCGGGAACATTGCCGGTGTCATTTCGGTTACAGCTGAAGTGAATCCAGCTGCAACTTGGAAACGACACGAACAAGGTTGGGTGGATGAAGTAATTTCGGATTTGGACGAATTGGTGAAAAGAGTTCGCGAAGCAAAAGAAAAACAAGAAGTCGTTTCGATTGCCTACGATGGAAATATCGTGGATGTTTGGGAAAAGTTCGACCAAGAAGATGTGTACGTCGATTTGGGTTCTGACCAGACTTCTTTGCACAATCCTTGGGCGGGAGGATATTATCCGGTGGGATTAAGTTTCGAAGAGTCCAATCAGATGATGGCCGAAAACCCGGAATTATTCAAAGAAAAAGTACAAGAAACCTTGCGTCGTCATGCGGCAGCTGTGAATAAACATACCGCAAAAGGAACCTATTTCTTTGATTATGGAAATGCTTTCTTGTTGGAAGCATCACGCGCAGGAGCCGATGTGATGGCAGAAAACGGGATCGATTTCAAATATCCGTCTTATGTGCAGGACATTATGGGGCCGATGTGTTTTGATTTTGGCTTTGGGCCGTTCCGTTGGGTTTGTACATCGGGGAAACCGGAAGATTTACAGAAAACAGATGAAATCGCTTGTCAAGTTTTAGAAGAAATCATGAAAAATTCTCCGAAGGAAATTCAGCAACAAATGCAGGATAATATCACCTGGATCAAAGGTGCGCAGGAAAATAAATTGGTGGTGGGTTCACAAGCAAGAATTTTATATGCCGATGCCGAAGGCCGAATTAAAATCGCAAAAGCCTTTAACGATGCGATTTCCAAAGGCGAAATCGGGCCGGTAGTTTTGGGGCGTGACCACCACGATGTTTCGGGAACGGATTCGCCATTCAGAGAAACTTCCAATATTTACGATGGTTCGAAATTTACGGCCGATATGGCGATTCATAATGTAATTGGCGACAGTTTCCGTGGTGCGACCTGGGTTTCAATTCACAATGGAGGAGGAGTAGGCTGGGGTGAAGTCATCAACGGCGGATTTGGAATGTTGTTGGACGGAACTTCCGAAGCCGAACAAAGATTGAAATCGATGTTGCATTGGGATGTGAACAACGGCATTGCCCGTCGTTCGTGGGCAAGAAACGAAGAAGCGATTTTTGCCATCAAACGTGCGATGGAAGACGAACCTTTGTTAAAAGTTACTTTGCCGAATTTGGTGGATGAAGATTTGTTGTAATCAGAATGCCCTGTTCGTTCAGGGCTTTTGTTTTAAACCGCAAAAAAACTTTCCAATTCTTTCAAGGTTTCTTCTGAAGTTCTAATGTCTTTAACCAATTCGCCTTTGTGGAGTGCAATGATCCGGTCAGAAACTTCGACTGTATGGTTCAAATCGTGGCTGGAAACCAAAATCGTTTTTTCTTTGTGGGAAGTTAAATCCTTGATTAGTTTTTTCAAACGAATTTGTGTGGAAGGATCCAAGTTGGCAAAAGGTTCGTCCAAAATAATGATTTCCGGGTCGCCAATCAAAGCCGCAACAATTCCGACTTTCTTTTGATTTCCTTTGGACAAATCGCGTAAATATTTCTTTTTTCCTAAAATTTCATCGTTAAAAAAATCGGTGTAATTTTTCAGAAAAGCATCTATACTCGCTTTGTTTTCGCCGCGAAGTTCCCCGATGAAATAGAAATATTCTTCGGGTGTCAAATAACCGATGAGAAAACTTTCATCGATGAAGGCGGTGGTGAATTTCTTCCAGTCTTCGCTCTCGTGGACTTTAATTCCATTGAGCATGATCTCCCCTGTCGTGGGTTGAATTAAGTCCAACATCAAGCTAAAAAGCGTGGTTTTACCGGCACCGTTGTTTCCCACCAGTCCGATGCTTTCGCCTTTGTTGATTTTAATTTCGCCGAGGTTCAAAACTTTGACTCCACCGTATTCTTTTGATATAGTATTGATTTCAATCATTTTCCTGAAGTTAGATTAAGCATTTTGTTCTTTAAATCCATTGATTGCCGCATATTTTCGGGTTTTGTAACCTTTGAGAATTCCATTCATAAAATAATTCCTCAGTAAAAACCCAATCAGCCCAAGGAAGGCCAAAACCGCCGAAGCAATGTAAAAATTCCCGAAATATTTCAGCAGCATCCAAATGATCACCGGCACACCGATCAAAGGCAAAATGATGAGCCATTGCGTAATTCCGGTTCCCTGATAATTGGAAAACTGACCTTTGTCCAGATCCACTCTTTTCTTGTTGAATGAGCCTGCGTACAATAAAAGCGGAACATTTATTCCGAAGTTATAAATCGCACAAGCCATATTTAAAATTATAATTTTATAATCAAAAAAGCCATAAGGCAAAGTGGCAATGGTCATAATCAGAATGGAAAAATTCATCAAAGTTGCTTTGGAATGCAGGTAGAGTTTCATCGGAATGTTTTGCGTCATCATCATCGGATAATAAGTCGAGTCCCAAGCGGGAATAAATTGTCCGAAGTTCATCATAAAAACTCCGGTCATAAAAAGCCCGACGAAAGCCCACATCGCCGATTCGTTGTAAGTATCCTGGGTATAGAAAAGCAATCCGTAAAGCGCAAAAAACAAGGACATATAAAGCACGGTTTTGGGGCGTTTGTTTCGCCAGATGAGTTTCATGTCCAACTGCATAAAAGGCGCTACTTTCCCAAACCGCTGCGTCCACGCCATATCGGTGTCGTCAAAACTATTGGATTCGGTTTTCAGATAAGCATCTAGATAAAAATTCTGAATTAAATTTCTTTGGTTGAGCTTGAACAAGAAAATTACAATCGCAACGGGAATTAGGCAAATCCAAGGTTGAAGCAGGATTTGGTTGAAAATATTTCCGACGAATTGAGTGGTCAGAAAGATTTCAAAATATTCCAATCCATAAAGAATGGCGATTGTGCCGAAGAACAAGGCAAATAATAATTTATTGTCAAGGATTTTCTTTTCGATGTAAATGTTGAGGAAATTCGCAATCAACACCATTGATAAAATCGAAATCGTCCAGCCTGACATCTGCAGAAAACTGAAATCCGTTTGCCAAAAGCTAATGGCGGCAAAAGGAATGACCATAATGGGCGTAAAGATGTTGAAATAGGAAAAGATACTTTTGGTCAGAATGAAATTGACCAAAGTGCTTCGTTTGATGTTTTGAATGAGAAAAGGTTTGATGTTGATAATCGGAATTTTTTGCATCATATAGCGCATCACCAATTCAATTATAAACCAAACCACCACAAACTGATTGGCCAGATAAAGAGGTTCTGTGTCGGGAAATAATTCAATCAGTAAAAATCGCAATCCGATTCCCAAAACCAGCATACTTGCAATTCCATACAGCGCAAAAAAACCAATCAGAAGTTTGATTGCGATTTCTTTGCCCATCGTGGCAGACCGAAAAAATGATTTCCATTCAAGTAAAATGAGTTTTCTAAACATGCGCTCAATTTATACTTAAGTAAGTAGGGCAAATGGCGAAAATGTTACAAAAAGAAGTGTTAAGACCTAAGTATTATGTATTAAGATTTTTGGTATTGGAAAACATAAGACTATTCCGCATAGCGCTATATCTATTCATCTGAATATTGAGCCCTCGCCCCATTCTTTGTGTTCTCTACACATTTCTTTGATTCAACTTCGGATAAAACGAGTTCCCAATCGTTAATTTGTGACGTATACTGACTTTTACCTTCCAAATGCTCGGTGAAACGTTTTTGTGGATTTTCAGAAAAACCTTTGTAATAAATATCTTTTGATTTGGAATATAATATGTAAACATAAAAAGCCATTTACCAAAGATAAAAAAAGCACCTCATTTCTGAGATGCTTTTGTGCCCAAGACTGGACTCGAACCAGCACGCCTTTCGGCACTAGAACCTGAAACTAGCTTGTCTACCAATTTCAACACTTGGGCTGAACAAAAAAAGCACCTCTACTTGAAGTGCTTTCTGCGATCCGGACGGGACTCGAACCCGCGACCACCTGCGTGACAGGCAGGTATTCTAACCAACTGAACTACCGGATCAGTCAATTTTGAGACTGCAAATATACATGAATTTTCATTACCTGCAAACAGAATTCTAAAAACTGGTAAAAAAAATTAAAACAATCCGGATTTGAAAGTTTCGAGTATGAAAAAACCGGAGTGTTTTGCTCCGGTTTTCATTTATTTCTCAGCGTTTTACTGCATTTGTTGTCTGTCAAGTTTCTCCATTCTTGTATCTTCAATGTCAGCCGACATGATGATGGATGGAATCAACTGCTGGTTCATTCGTTGTTTTGCCTGCTGATTGATTTGTTCGATTAGGAATGTTGCATCTTCAACTTTCGGCGCTTCAGCCAAAGATTTAAGATTGATTACATAGATTCCTGCATTTCCTTTGATGGCTTTAGAAGTAGTTCCGGGTTTCATCCCGAAAGCTGCGCCGGCAACGTTTGGTTCTGCTCCTTTTCCTGCAATCTGAGCCGATCCGAATGTAAGTGAAGAACTTCCTCTTTCGGCTCCGAAATTGGAAACATATGCATCCAAACTTGGATTAGCTCCTAATTTTTCATCAACCATTTTAGCTAATTTTTGCTGTACCAAAATGGGTTCTACTTCTGCTCTTACTGCTTTTGCTGAAGCTAAGCCTTTTGGAGATTTATTGGAAACAAAAACGATGATTTGATCTTCATTGCCGGTTGTAAACAAGAATGAACTTCCCGGTTTTGTTCCTTTGTTGAAAGCCCATCTCAGGATTTCGTTGTCTTTTTCATTGCTGAATCCGGTGCTTGGATCTACCAATGGTTGCGTATAATAACGTGTTACGTTGTCAACCGAATTGTAATTAAATCCTTTTTGCTGAGCCAGATTTGCGAATTCATTCAAAGATTTACCCTGAACTTCCTGAGCGAAATTTCTAGCATCGGCGAAATTCTTATCGGATGTAGCTTGTGAGGGTTTAATTTCCTTTAGAATATTGGCAAACTGATATCCGGTTGTGTTTTTTACACCATCAATTTTGATGATATGGAATCCGAATCTTGATTCTGTAATTCCGATTTCTCCTGTTTTATGTGTGTTTAAAAACTGCAGATATTCCTGAGCGATGGATTGTGAACTGCTGCTTGTCCAGCCAATATTTCCATTTTTCACTTTGGATCCTTGGTCTTCAGAATACTGGTTGACCATTTGTGTGAAATTTCCAACATTTGTTTTAGCCAAAATGCTGTCTGCCAAAACTCTTGCTTCTTCACGTGTTCTTGTAATAGATGGATCTGTTGCTCCTTTGTAAGAAATCAAAATATGGCTTGAATTGATTGAATCCGCGATTTCTTTTGATTTTGAAATTTTCACCAATTGATAAGCACCGCCGGTTTTAAATGGTCCGCCTACTTGTCCAACTGACCCGTTCATCAGGAAGTTTACATAATCTTCAGGTAGCTGGGATGCAAACTGCTGGATTTCGTTTCTTGTGATGAATTGATTTACAAAAGGTCTGTCGGAATATTTTGTAACATAAATTGAGTCGTTTTCTGCATTTACAAATGCAGGAATGGTGTCATTTACTTTGTTTACTTCGTCTACTGAAACGGTTCCGGTAACGTATTTTTTGATTTCGTTCAAAGTTGCCTGTTCATCTTCTGCAGAAGGTTGAGCCGGGAAATAAACGTAGCTTAAATCAACCGTTGCTTCTGATTTAAAATATTTCGGATATTTTTTTATATAGGCATTGATTTCATCATCGGTTACTTCTACTTTGTATTTTTTCTTCAAATCATCATAAGAAGCAAATGCATAGTCAATTGTGGCATTTTGAATATTTCCCACTTGCTGGAATTCAGCTTCTTTTGAAGTTGTGGCTACGCCCATAGTTACCAAATCAAGGTATTTTTGTCTGAGTAAATTTGGTTTGGCTTCTTCAAACATCATGATAAAGTTTTGATAAGCCTGACCAGCTCCCTGAACACCTTGTTCTGCCTGTGTTTTCAGTTGACCTACTTGTGTTTTCAATTGAGAAGCATCCGGCATACCATATTGTTGAGCCATGAAATTCCAAACTTCATCATCACTTACTTCCAAACCAACTTTCTCGGCATGTGCACTGATTACTTTCTGGGTGATAAGGTTGTTCCAAACTTGTTGTGAAATCTGGTTTTGTGACAGGTTTTGGTTGGAACCCGCATTTGACTGAGCGTTTATAAATTCAGCGACTGAAATGGATTCGCCGTTTATGTTACCGACTTCATTGGGGTCTCCTGTAAACATACGTTTTACAACAGAGTTCTCACTGAATAAATCACCGGCTACAAATGCTAACATTGCCACTCCGATTACCACTACCAGTAACCAGGTTTGTTTGCGGATATCTCCTAAAATTGCCATTATCTTGTGTCTTAAATATTAAATTTTTGGTTGGCGAAATTACAATAATTAAATCAATTTGAAAATTTGAAACCCATAAATTTTGAAAATGAACACTTTAAATTCAGAATTCTGTTATAATTTTAAAAATTTCCTTCTTCATAAAATTTGGTTCCCTGATTGTTAAATAACATATATTCGGTCAAATCGTCTTTTGCTTCCAGTCCGTTGTTGGCTTGTAAAGAATCACCATCTTTGGAGATGATATAAACCGTATCACGGGTAAAAACTAGTCGTTTCACTTTGTTCCAGAACAGTTTTTGGGTTTTTAGTGTATCTCCGTTTTCGCTGATTACAACTACATCTCCGCGGCCTTCGTACCAGCCTTTCATTTCATTCATCACGGCCCAGTTGGCACGCAAATAGCCGGGTGAATCCAGACTTTTGTTGTAATAATTCATTTCCAGGCCTTTAGGGAATTTGGTATAAGGCGAATCAATCATCGCATATTCTTCAATAAGCGGCGAACGTAAATTAATTTTTAAAAATCCGGAATCTTTATAACTCACTTCGGCATTTATGAGTGTTCTGCTGGGAAAGTCCTTCTTTTGTTTGGACAAATCAACCTCTTCCGGACGCGTACAACCAAAAATAAGTGCAATGATGTAAACAGGCAAAAGTCTCTTGCGAAAAAATATCCGAAAAACAGGAAAGAGACTTGTCATTCAGAGGAAATTTAGTCAATCACACGTTTTCTGAACCAAACATCATTCAGTGTAAATCCGATTTTCAGGTTGGCGTAATTTTCTTTGATAACCTGGGAATTTGCTTTTCCAAGCTGACCCAATTCTACGGCAAGATTCAGCATAGAAGCATCACGGTCCTTTCCGACAGGAAATCCAAATCCAAATGTCACACCATATTTTTTTATGCCAATATCTCCGAATTGTAATGGGGTTGCTTCGTAAAATCCGCCCAGACGATAAGTTACACGGTTGAAATAGCTTTTGTAACTATTGAAGTCGGGAATCCAATATCCGCCCGCAGAAACTCTGAATCTTGTGTCAATGTTGGAATTATCATCTTCGTCAAGTGAATATCCGCCCCAGTCACCCCAATCAAGTTGTGCGCCAATCATCCAATGCAAATCTTTACGATACGAGGCACCGATGGAAACCGATTGTGGCAATTTCATATCGCCATAAATTTTATGATACTGAATGGTGTCAATGTTGCCGGGAACGTTGTCCAGTAACATATAAGTCATGGTCATGTCTTCTATCTTGGCATTCAGATTTGCGCCAAGCGTATAAGTTCCGCCTGCTTCAAAACGCTTGTTGGTTCCGATTTTTTTGGAATAATAGGTTCCGGCTGTAAATTGAAAACCACTGAGTTTAGCTTCGTATGAATAATCTGAAACCAATGCTAGTCCTTGTGTAGTGATGATTTGATTACGATCCAATTCTCCAAATAAATAGTTGGCACGAAGACCTAATGAAAACTCTGGAGTAAGGTTATAAGAACCCATCACATGCAGTGAATTGATTCCACCGCTTCCTTTATAATCATTTCTAAAAGCTATTTCCTCTGTTTCGGTAATCGTCGCTAATTCATATCCTACCGAAGAATAAGGTTGAAATCCAAAACCTGCCCTGCCTTTAGTTCCCACAGGAAATGCAAGCGAAATATTGGAAATATAAGTCGCGCTCTTTTTGGAAACACTGGTTGTGTCATCAAACTGACTCAAATGTGTGTTTACCCCAAACTCAAAAGTGGTAAAGCTCAGATCTCTGTTGGCTGCTGGATTATAAAAATTAGCACTTGCGCTGTAAGGGTTGGTGTTAAAAACTGACAGTCCACCCATTGCTGCTTGTTCAATATTATTATCAAAAAGCAAATTTCCGGCACCAAATGAAGAATAAGGAGAGGTTGAGTTTTGTTGTGCGTTTACACTCATTCCCAATCCTATAAAGCCAAAAATGGCTAATACGCTTTGTAATTTCATGCGTTATTTCTATAATTTCAAGTTGCAAATATGATGATTAGATTGCAAACCGCAAAAAACGGTTTGGGAATTGGTTGTTAATGAACTATTAAAGTTTGTTAAGAACATAATTTAAAATTTATATCTCCAAATCGAAAATATTTTTTTGGAATATCAGAAAATTTATATATTTGCAGTCCCAAATGAGTAGGTGCCTTAGCTCAGTTGGTAGAGCAAAGGACTGAAAATCCTTGTGTCCCTGGTTCGATTCCTGGAGGCACCACTTAGTAAAAGCCTTAGAAGCAATAAGTTTCTTGGGCTTTATTTTTTAGTAATCAAAGTATAGAAGACTTTAATTGATAAAAATTAAACTCTGAGATTTCCAGATGAAGTTTTGATGTCAAGTTTCTTTTCCTTTCCTAAATTCTAAATAAGAAATTTTATATTTGCATTTGCATAATTTGCCGAAAATGAAAACAAACCATCGGTTGTGGGGAATGAAATATACACTCATAGGAGTGATTTTTTGGATGATAACCTCATGCGTTCCCAGAGAAAGAATTGTTTACTTTCAGGGAGATTTAGAATCTGTGGAAAAAATCGCTGCTGAATATTCGGCTACAATTAAGCCCGATGATTTACTGACGATAACGGTATATGGTCGGAACCTAGATGCAACACGTATTTTCAATCAGGAAAGCAATAATAACCTATCTGGCGGAGATAATCAGAAAACGTTTTTAGTTGATGAAGAAGGGAACGTAGAATTTCCTGTTTTGGGGAAAATAAAGTTAGCTGGTTTAACGAGAAATGAGGCTATTCAATACATGAAAGGGTTATTAAGCAGCGAAATAATTGACCCTGGTGTTTCTATTTCGATTACTAATTATAGAATTACCGTATTAGGTGAAGTTGGCAGTCCCGGGACATATCCGCTCTTAAATGAAAAGGTGACTATATTAGAGGCGCTTGGCATGGCAGGAGATCTCACTATAAATGGTGTGCGTGAAAATGTTCTGGTAATCAGGGATGAAGGCGAGGAGCGTAATTTCTATAGGGTAAATCTAACATCAGAGGAAGTCTTCACATCTCCCGTGTACTATCTTTCCCAAAACGACGTGGTTTATGTAGAGCCAAATCAGGCGAAGATCAATACTTCTGCTAATACACGGAATCTGTCTATCATCATTTCGGTGGCAAGTTTCTTATTAACAGTAGTGGCCTTAATCATTCGATAATATAATATATCTGTCAATGCAGTACAAAGAATTAAACAATGATGAAATAGCTTCGAATGAAAATTCATTGGCGCTGAGGGAAATTCTGGAGCGTTTGCTGCAGAATTGGTATTGGTTTGTACTTGGGTTCGTCATAGCTTGGGCAGGAGCATATATTTATCTTAGATATACCGAAAATCTGTACAGAGCAGAAGCGAAGGTTTTGCTTAAAGAAGATCTTTCAACTTCTTCTTCTGAATTAAGTGCGCTGGTAGGAAAAGGGATGGGAAGAGGCGATACAAAACCTAACATATCAGATCAGATTGAAATCATGCGTTCAAGACGCCTGATAGGGAAGGTTGTTGATAATCTACAGTTAAACATCAGGTATTTTTCAGACGGGAGGGTTAAACAACAAGAATTACTTGATGAGGCTTCTCCTGTAAAAGTTAAAGTTCTGACGAAAGAGCCTTCCTTTGTTAATTTTGAAGTTTTAGTAAAGTCTGAGTCTGATATTGAAATTATTTATAACGAAAAAGCACTAAAATCCACTTTTGGAAAACCAATTAAATTAGGAAAGGTGGAATTTATAGTATTGCCCAGAAATGTTTCTCCAGGTCGATCAGTTCAGGTTACCATATTACCTTTGGAATCAGGAATCAGTATGTACCGAGGTCGTTTATCTATTGCACCTATAAATGAAGGTTCAGTAGTAAGTGTTTCTATGGTTGATAATTTATCTGGCAGAGCTAAAAGAGTAATAGATGAACTCATTAGCCAATACAATGAAGATGCTTTATATGACAAACAACTTATAGGTGAAAAGACTACACGTTTTATAGAGGAACGACTAGCAAAGGTCTCAGAAGACCTTAGGTCTAAAGATCGTGATGTAGAGGGATTTAAAAAAGACAATCAAGTTATTGATCTTCAGACAGAAGGTGGTATAAGTCTAAGTGAGTCCTCTGCAAATAACTCTCAAGTACTGGCCCAATCCACACAACTAAGTCTGGTAAATTCTATGCAGGATTATTTAAGGAGTAACAAGAATGATCTGGTTCCTGAAAATATAGGATTGGATGACGCTGCGGTAAATGCCAATGCTGCAAAATACAATACTTTAATTCTGACTAAGATGGATATGCTTAAACATTCAACTGAATCAAGTCAGTTAGTGAAAAATCTTGACGAACAAATTGAAGATATCCGAACTAATTTACAGCAAAGTTTAAATAATTATAAAAAAACCACCCAAATTTCACTTAATCGACTGCAAGGAGAAGGGGGGCGTATTTCTTCAAAAATTCATCGTTTTCCTACACAGGAAAAAGAATTTAAAGACATTGCGAGACAACAACAAATTGTGGAAGAACTATATCTCTTCCTGCTTCAAAAAAGAGAAGAAAATGAAATTACAAATGCGGCAACACCTTCTTCAATCAAAGTGGTAGATTACGCATACAGTAATAATTATCCCATTTCACCCAACCGTCAGAACATTTACCTGATGGCAACTGCTGCCGGATTACTCGTTCCATTTGCAGTCCTTTACCTTTTGTTTCTTTTAAACAATAAAGTCCAGACTCGTAAAGACATTGAGAAATTAGGACCTTCCATAATAGGGGATATTCCTTCTACACGAAGCGATGAAATCATAGGACATAATGATCGCAGTATTCTTGCAGAATCGTTCCGTATGCTGCGTACCAACATAGGATTTTATCTTTCCAATAAAAAATCGGATTCAAGAAAGATTTTTATAACCTCAACAGTGAGTGGGGAAGGTAAAACCTTTGCCGCTTCAAACTTGGCCGTTATTTTGTCAGCCGCTAAGAAATATCGGGTAATACTGATTGGTGCAGACATAAGAAACCCTAGACTTCTGGAAATGCTGAATATAACCCAATACAATAAACACAAAGGTATTACGCAATTTCTAAGCGATTCCGACACAACTGTGGAAGATATTATAATTGATGACAAATCACTTGCTTTTGACGTAATTCATTCCGGTGTCTTGGCGCCAAATCCATCTGAATTGCTCATGAATGGTCGTTTCGGAGTACTGTTAGATGCCATTAAAGACAAATATGACTACATTGTAGTTGATACTGCTCCAACAAGTCTGGTTACAGATACCCAAATCATTGCTGGTCATGCCGACTTATTTCTTTACCTGATTCGTGCTAATTACCTTGATAAAAGAATGCTGGAAATGCCGAGGGAACTTTATCGTGACAAACGCTTGCCAAATATGACTATTGTACTCAATGATGTAGGCTCAAATTCAGGATACGGTTACGGATATGGTTATGGCTACGGATATGGTGGATATGCTACTAAAAGCCCAAAAGCATGGAAACGCTTCCTTCCCAAAAACCTTCTCAAGAAACAATAATAATTGCTCCAAACTTAAATCCCACCGGAATTTGAATTTGACAAAATTTTAAATTGTCATAATAGAATTAATTCAGTGCGTAAGTAGTGCTGTGTCCAAACATCCCCCGGTCTTTGATCATTTCGGCTACACCGGTAGGGACATTTCCTTCCCAGCCTTCTTCACCTTTGCCGATTTGTTCCAGAATTTTTCTTGAATAAATATCCAGATAAGCCGGATTGTAGTTTTCAATATCCCGGATTCGCTGATTAAATTTAAAGAATTTGTACAATTCTTTCAGATTCTCATTCACTTTGAGGTTTTCAGCGTTCAACAAAACATTGTCCTCTTTATTGAAGTACGGATAAAGATAAACGACCACATTCTTCTTGAATAATTTACCGAATGCTTCCATGATACCACCCGGAAGATTTTCATAATAATTCGGATTAAAGACCTCAAGCAGATTATTCACACCCATTCCCAATCCGATTTTGGTCGAATTTCGGGTGAATTCAGTGAAATAATGGACGAGTTTATAATATTCAGAAAAATTGGAAATAATCACATTATAGCCTAAACTTCCAATGATATCTGCCCGATCCAAAAAATCTCTCTCATCAATTTCGCCGTCAGAAGAAAGATTACTCAAGGTAATTTCAAAAAGAATTTCAGTATCCTCTTCATTGACATCTTCCTGTGCCATAAAAGTTTCCAAACTTGATTCGAGCATGTCCACATTTACAAGAGTAACCGGTCGGAAACTTCCTCGCATGGCAAAAATGTTTTTCTTGTAAAGCACTGCGGCGGGTAAAAAGTTCTTTCCATTGGGTCCAAATATAACCGCATCGGTCATTCCGTTTTTCACCAATTGCAAACTCATCAAACGGTTGTCCACATAGGCAAATCGAGGGCCGCTGAAGTTCACCATATCAATTTCCACTTGGTCATTGTCAAGGCCATCATACAGCGAACGTAATAATCTACGTGGATTATCATTGTAAAAATACGCACCGTAAATCAAATTCACGCCCATCATACCCAAAGTTTCCTGTTGCAGTTGTGCACTGGTTTCTTTGAATCGCACATGGAAGATGATTTCGTTGTATTCTTTTTGGTTGGGATCATTTCTAAAACGAATTCCGACCCAACCGTGACCTTTGTAAGTTTTAGTAAAATCAATTGTAGTTACCGTATTTGCATAGGTAAAAAACAATTTGTCTTTATGAGTTTCATGATTCAGCCGTTGTTCGATCAGGCTCATTTCATGATCAAGCATTTTTTTCAAACGTTCTTCTGTCACATACCTTCCGTCTTCTTCTTTTCCATAAATGGCATCTGAAAAATCTTTGTCATAAGCACTCATGGCTTTTGCTAAAGTCCCGGAAGCACCTCCGGCACGATAAAAAAAACGAACGGTTTCCTGTCCGGCACCGATTTCGGCAAAAGTCCCATAAATATGGGGATTCAGGTTAATTTCTAACGCTTTTTGTTTGGCCGATAAAACCTGGTCAAAACTCATACTGACATTTTTAATTTATGGCGTAAATTTACCAAAATTAAACCGAATTCCATGCTAAAAATTCAGTTTTTGGGTACAGGGACATCGCAAGGCATTCCGGTCATCGGAAGTGATCATCCGGTTAATTTTTCAACCGACCCAAAAGATAAACGCCTTCGGTCTTCTGTTCTGCTCAGCAAAAACGGACAAAACATTGTGATAGACTGCGGTCCGGACTTCCGTCAGCAGATGCTTCGCGCCAGTGCACGGTCATTGGAAGCCATTCTTTTTACGCATGAGCACAACGACCACGTTTTGGGAATTGACGACACTCGTTCCTTCAGTCATTTTGCGGGAAAACCTATGGATATCTACGCCCCGGAACGCACTTTGCAGGAAATAAAATTGCGTTTTCCTTATGCTTTTGCGAAAGAAAAATATCCGGGTGCGCCAAGTTTCAATGAATATATCATTGAGAACAAAGCTTTTGATGTTGCCGGATTCCAAATAGAACCTTTGGAAATCATGCACGGAAATCTGCCGATTTTGGGATTTCTAATTGATGAGAAATTTGCGTATATCACCGATGCAAGCTTTATTCCTGATGAAACATTGAAAAAAATTCAGAATGTAGAAGTATTAGTTTTGAACGCCTTACGAAAAGAAGAAAAACATCATTCCCATTTCACGTTGGAAGAAGCGCTAACAATGGCTGACAAAGTTGGAGCCGGAAAAGCTTATTTCACACACATTAGCCTGACTATGGGATTTCACAAAGAAGTACAGTCAGAACTTCCTCTCAACCGATTTTTGGCTTATGATGAATTAGAATTTGAAATTTAATTTGGAAATAAATATAAAAACATTCTATATTTGCCGTCCGATTACCAGCCCGAGTGGCGGAACTGGTAGACGCGCTGGATTCAAAATCCTGTGTCAGCAATGACGTGCCGGTTCGATTCCGGCCTCGGGTACAAAGGAACTTTCGACAGAAAGTTCCTTTTTTTATTTCCTAAACTTTATTGATTTTCCCTTTTTTGACAAATCTTTTGGCAATATTATTTTCAATTGCCTTTATAATTTCGAGTGCGATGTCTTTCCCGGTTGCGCCTTCAATTCCTTCCAGACCCGGAGAAGAATTCACTTCGAGAAGCAAAGGCCCTTTGGCTGAACGAATCAGATCCACACCTGCCACATCCAATCCCATTGCCTTGGCTGCTGCAATCGCTAATTTGCGTTCTTCTTTGGTTATTTTCACAATTGAACCGGTTCCGCCTAAGTGAATATTCGCCCGGAATTCGCCCGGAGGCGCTTCACGCTGCATTGCCGCCACTACTTTGCCGTTAATCACAAAACATCTCAGGTCTTTTCCATTGGCTTCTTTGATGAATTCCTGAACCAAAATATTGGCATTCAAACTCTTAAATGCATTGATTACCGATTCGGCTGCTTTTTTGGTTTCGGCCAAAACAACACCTTTCCCTTGTGTTCCTTCCAGAAGTTTGACAATCAAAGGTGAGCCGCCTACCATTTTGATCAAATCATTGGTATCAAGTGGCGAATTGGCAAATCCGGTAATCGGGATATCCAGTCCGCTGTTCAATAATAATTGAAGCGAATATAATTTGTCACGTGAATGCGTAATGGCCGATGCGTTGTTTAGTGCATAAGCACCCAATGACTCGAACTGACGAGTTAGGGCACAACCATAATAGGTCATACTCGGTCGGATTCTGGGAATAACGGCATCCAAATCATTGAGAATTCTTCCGCCCCGATAATGGACTTCGGGTGTTTTGGCATCTAACTTTATGTAACATTGGCTGATGTTAAAAAATTCAATATGATGACCTAACTGTTGTCCTGCTTCAATGATTCGCTGGTTGCTGTACAATTCAGGATTACTGGCAAGCAAACCTATTTTCAATCCCTGAATGTTTTCCACTCCTTTGGTATAGAAAGCTTCTGCTTCTTCTTTGGCAAGTTGTCCGAACAAAAAACGGCTTTCGGGATCGACAAGCATCTTTCCTCTCATCGCTTCGCGCCCGAGCAGCATTCTATAACCCATTGAATCACGGTCGGTAAGCGAAACTTCAATTTCCCAAACTTCTTCCTTGACTTTCAGGGTGGTTTTGATTACGTAACGTGACTCGCGGTTGCCGGTTGAACTTTTGATAATCCGCCTATCCACAACGGGCGCTTCGCAGTGCACAACGCGTTTTCCGTCGTATTGCAATGGATATACATCAAAAGAAACCCAGCTTTCGCCGTTTCTCTGAAAAGGCAAAATATTAACGGCGTGTAGTGCAGAAGTCTTGGCGCCGCTGTCCACACGTACTTTGATGGTTGGAACACCTAATTCGGGAAGAGAAACCCATTCCTCGCTTCCCGCTACCATTTTATCATTCATTCCGAATCTAAATTTTATACGAATATAATTGAACTAACTTAAATTTTAGATCAAGAATTCAAATCTTAGTAGTTTTGTGTAACATTTTTACAAAGCTGCGTACAAATAAAGTACTTGGAGAAATTATGAGAAAGCTTTTGATACTAACATTTTTGACGTTTCTGACCTCGGTTTCCGCCCAGAAAAAATGGACACTCGCAGAGTGTGTTGAGCATGCGGCCGATAAAAACCTGACGGTTCAGCAAAGCAGAATCAACGAAGAACTATCGGCAAATGACTTAGAATACGCCAACAACCAATGGCTTCCGACTTCAAGGGGTTATTTTGATAATTCCCTTACGATTGGAACGCATCATCCCACCATTGACAAAGGATATCAGCAGTACAGCAACAGTTTGGGCGTGAATTCTTCCATTACCATTTACAACGGCGGTTTACTAAATCTGAATAAAGAAAAAGCCGGTTTGGTAGTGAATTCGTATAAATTTCAGACCGAAAGCGTTATCAATGATGTTTCGCTTATGGTGATAAATTATTATCTGAATATCGTACTAAATCGAGAATTGCTGATGATTGCTGAAAGCAATCTGGCGGTAACCGAACAGCAACTGGATCGTTCTCAAAAATTATTTGATGCAGGAAGAATCGCCCGTGCCGATTTGGTTCAGGCAGAAGCCAATGTAGCGCAGGAAAAGAAAAATGTGGCCGATGCAAAAATTGAAGTAGATCGCGCATTGTTTAATTTATCGGTTTTACTTCAACTGCCCGATTATCGGGAATTTGATATTGCGACTGTAAAGCTTCCTGACGATATAAGTCTGGGTCTTTACGATATGAATCAGGTGTTGGAAACCGCTTATGCGCAACAACCTGCTGTAAAAAAGGCAGAAGTTGATGTGGAAGCAGCTGAAAAGGACATTGAAATCGCCCGAACCGGATTCAAGCCAAGTATTACAGGAAGTTATAATCTCGGTACAAATTATATCGACTATTTCAACAAAGGATTGATGACCGATGCCTGGCTGAGTCAATGGCACGAAAACATTACCAATGTTTTTGGTGTAAATGTCAGCATCCCTATTTTTGAAAAATTCAACAATAAACTCAATGTGCAGAAAGCGCAAATCAGTGAATCAATGGCACAAAACGCATTGGAGCAACAAAAACAAACCATTCGCGAAAATGTTCAAGAAGCTTATTTCAATGCCAATTCTTCTTTTCAGGCTTACGAAGCCGCCAAAGAAAGCGTTCGTTCCAGCGAATTATCGGCTGATTTTGCACAGCGAAGTTTCGAAGCGGGAATTTTAAATATTTACGATTTAAATATTGCCCGAAATAATTTGGTAGTCGCACAGTCTCAAATGGCTCAAGCAAAATACAACTTCATTTTCCGAATGAAAGTTCTGGATTTTTATGCCGGACGACCGTTGATGGAAGGATTGTAATAAAAAAGAATATAAAAAAATGCTGATAAAATTAAATTTATTCATGCTAATATTTTGGCTTTTCAGTTTTTCCATGGCACAAAAAAACGAAGTCTATCTGAATGATGATTTAGTTCAAATCTCAGAGTCTGAATTTAAAAAAATGAATGACCTTCATAAGTTTTATAATTTGCAGTATGAAACGGATAGTTCATTCATAAACATAAAAGTTCAGCGTGTCAGAAAGGGGAAATTATCAGGCGAAGTATGGAACGCCATCAAATCTGAGCTTTCTGCATTATCTAACCAAGAAATCCCCGAAAATGATTTAATCATCATTAATTATTATCATGGAATGGACGGATGTAATTCATCGGGAAATAAATCACACATGACCGCCAAATACAAAAGATTTCTGAAAGGCATAAACAAGATGCCTGACCTTAGCCAGTTTTTTGTTTTTAAATCAGCCGAAGGAACAACTAACTATGGGAAAAACATCAATTGGATTCATGACAAATCCCGGAGGATAGAAAAAACATTTTTTCCTCTTAAATATCCTTGTGGAAGTTATGTTCTAATTGATGAAAATGGTAATTATTATCTTCAAAAAGGCGAATATGACATCGAGCAAATCATTGATTTAGTCAAGAATAAAAAAACTACTTTTGCAACTATCAATTCTTCATATTAAAGTAAATGACGCTTCTTCACATAGAAACTTCCACCAAAAACTGTTCGGCTGCGATTTCCCGAAATGGCGAATTGCTTTGCCTCTGCGAAGAATACGATGAAAATTACGGGCACTCCGAAAAGTTGCATCAGTTTGTGAATTGGGCACTGGAAGGAGCTGAAATTTCTCTGAATGAAATCGATGCGGTCTGCGTTTCCAAAGGCCCGGGAAGTTACACGGGATTACGAATTGGCGTTTCGGCCGCCAAAGGTTTTTGTTTTGGACTAAATATCCCGATGCTCTCCCTGAATTCATTAGAAATTCTGGCACAAAGCCAAATTAATAAAGGTTTTGATTTGATTATTCCGATGATTGATGCGCGAAGAATGGAGGTTTACACCGCTATTTTTGATACTTCAGGCCAAATGATTTCGGAAATTGAAGCGAAAATTCTCGATGAAAGTTCTTTTCAGGAATTGGCCGATCAAAAAATTGTATTTGTAGGCGACGGAGTTGAAAAAAGCAAATCGATTTTGAATTTGCCAACTGTGGAGTTCATCGATAATTTACATCCTTCCGCCAAAAATATGATAGAACTGGCCGAAAAGAAATTCGAAGAAAAATTATTTGAAGATGTTGCCTACTTTGAACCTTTTTATTTGAAGGAATTTATGACCGGTGCGAAGAAAAAACCCTAGTCAGAAAAACTTTATAAATTTAGCAAGCAAAAAAATACAGAAATGGAATTACCCTGGGCGGAGCCTTATAAAATCAAAATGACGGAAGAAATCTTCACATCAAGCCGTGAAGAAAGAGAAAAATGGATCGAAGAAGCCGGATTTAACCTTTTCAATTTATCGAGCGACAAAGTTTACATTGACCTTTTGACCGATAGCGGAACCGGTTCGATGTCCGATCGGCAATGGGCAGAAATGATGCTGGGCGACGAAAGTTATGCGGGTTCACAATCCTATTTGAAACTTCAGAAAGTCATTAAGGACACGCTTGGTTTTCCTTATTTTTTACCGACTCATCAGGGACGTGCAGCGGAAAATATTTTGTTCAGTGCCTTGCTGAAAGAAGGAATGGTTGTGCCAGGAAATTCGCATTTCGATACGACCAAAGGACACATCGAATTCCGAAAAGCCCATGCAATTGATTGTACGATTGAGGAAGCTTTTGACATCGATGATTTGCATCCTTTCAAGGGAAATATTGATTTGAATAAATTAGAAGAAGTTTATAAAACACATTCCAAAGAGCAAATTCCACTTTGTCTGATTACGGTAACTTGTAATTCATCGGGCGGACAACCCGTTTCGATGGAAAATATAAAAGCGGTGAAGGAATTGTCCGACCAATATGGAATTCCTGTATTTTTTGATGCAGCGCGATTTGCCGAAAACGCTTATTTCATCAAAGAGCGTGAAGCGAATTATAAAGATAAATCCATCAAGGAAATTGTAAAAGAAATGTTTTCTTACGGTGCCGGATTTACGATGTCGGCCAAAAAAGACGGATTGGTAAACATCGGCGGACTTTTGGCGATGCGCGATGAAGAACTTTTTCGGACTTGCGGGAATTTTGGGATTATTTATGAAGGATACATTACCTATGGCGGTTTGGCCGGACGTGATTTGGGCGCGTTGGCGCAGGGATTGATGGAGTCCACCGAATATCCTTATCTGCAAGCGAGAATTCATCAGGTTGAATATTTGGGAAAGAAGTTGATGGAATACGGAATTCCGGTTCAGCAACCGATTGGCGGCCATGCGGTTTTCGTGGATGCCTTGAAATTTTTACCGAATGTTCCCCGTGCGGAATATCCGGCTCAGACTTTGGGAATTGAATTGTACAAAGAAGGCGGCGTTCGAGGCGTGGAAATCGGCACTTTGTTGGCCGACCGCGACCCTGAAACGAGAGAAGACCGTTTCCCGAAACTGGAATTATTGCGACTGGCTATTCCGAGAAAAGTTTATTCCTACAAACACATGGACTACATCGCAGCCGCACTGAAAAATGTTTACGATAGAAGAAATGAAATCAGATCAGGTTATGAAATTGTTTGGGAACCTGAGATTTTGAGACATTTCACGGTGAAGTTGAAGAAGAAGTAAATTTTAATTCAAATTCAGTCAAACAATCCTCCTTGTGAACTCGACTTGATTTTCCCCAAATGTTTATAAGCTTTTTCCGTGGCTTCGCGCCCGCGTGGCGTGCGCATCAGATAACCTTCCTGAATTAAATAAGGTTCATAAACTTCTTCCAGCGTTCCGATGTTTTCTCCTACTGCCGTGGCAATCGTTGAAATTCCCACCGGGCCGCCTTTGAATTTATCGATGATGGTCAGCAAGATTTTATTGTCCATTTCATCAAGTCCGTTTTGATCGACTTTCAAGGCCGACAAACTAAATTCCGCTATTTTTTTATCGATTTTCCCGGTTCCTTTGATTTGGGCAAAATCTCTTGTTCTTCGAAGTAAAGCATTGGCAATCCTCGGTGTCCCTCGGCTTCTACCGGCAATTTCAATGGCGGCTTCTTCTTGAATTTCGGTGCCGAGAATTCGGGAGCTTCGCTGAATGATGGTGCTCAGAAGTTCCTGATGGTAATATTCAAACCGAAAATTAATTCCAAATCTTGCACGCAAAGGAGCCGTCAAAAGTCCGGAGCGGGTAGTGGCACCAATCAGTGTAAAGGGATTTAAGCCAATCTGTACCGAACGTGCATTGGGTCCAGATTCAATCATGATATCGATTTTATAATCTTCCATTGCTGAATACAGGTATTCTTCAATCACGGGCGACATCCGGTGGATTTCATCGATGAAAAGGACGTCGTTTTCTTCCAAATTGGTAAGTAATCCTGCTAGATCGCCGGGTTTGTCTAAAACCGGTCCGGAAGTGATTTTGATTCCCACACCCAATTCATTGGCTATGATATGCGCCAAGGTGGTTTTTCCAAGTCCCGGAGGTCCGTGCAAAAGAACGTGATCCAACGCTTCGCCTCGCATTTTGGCGGCTTTTACAAAGATTTCCAGATTGTCGAGAATGTGCATTTGCCCCGTAAAGTCGTTGAAACTTTGCGGTCGGAATTGTTCTTCCAGTTTTAATTCATCATCTGAAAAATTATCAGGGTCGGGATTGAGTATGTCTGACATTCAATAATTCTTTATCCAACAGATATCATCTTTATTTCAAGATTAATCCTTTAATTTTGCAACAAAGTACGCAAAATCCATTGAATGAAAAAAGGAGTATTGTTAATCAATTTGGGGTCGCCTGATTCAACAGATGTTCAGGATGTAAAAAAATATTTACGAGAATTCCTGATGGATCCATTGGTTTTGGATTCGCCTTATTTAGTCAGAAAATTTGTGGTAGAAGGAGCCATTTTACCTAAGCGTCCTGCTGATTCGGCGGAAGCCTATAAAAAAATCTGGTGGGAAGAAGGTTCGCCTTTGATCGTATTATCCAAAAGACTTCAGAAAAAACTCCAAGAGAAGCTTGAAATTCCTGTTGCATTGGGAATGCGTTATCAGAATCCGTCCATCAAATCTGCTTTGCAGGAGTTGCACGACAAAGGGGTAACCGAGGTGTTGGCTATTCCGCTTTATCCGCAATATACCATGAGTTCAACCGAAACGGTTGTGGTTAAAACCAATGAAGTTCAGAAAAAATATTTCAAAAACATGAACCTGACTTTTCTGAATTCATTTTACAACCGTGCCGATTATATAAAAATTCTGGCAGAAGATATTCAACAAAAGCTTCCTAAGGAATTCGACGTCTTATTGTTTTCCTATCATGGAATTCCGGAAAGACATGATGCAAAAGCTGTCAAAAAATCTAAAAAACACCCCGAAATGAACATTAAAACCTATCGGGATCAATGTTTTGAAACAACTGAATTGGTGCGTGAAGCGCTGGATTTGCCCAAGGACAAAGTCAAAGTTTCGTTCCAATCCAGGTTGGGAAAAGATCCTTGGATCAAGCCTTATACCGATTACGTTTTGAACGATTTTCCAAAACAAGGCGTTAAAAACATCGCCGTTGTCGCACCGGCTTTTGTGTCGGATTGTTTAGAAACGCTGGAAGAAATCGCCATGGGTTATGAAGAGCTTTTCATGGAAAATGGTGGCGAAAAATATACGTATATTTCCTGTTTGAATGATTCCAATGCCTGGGTGGATGTGTTGGTAAAATGGTCTGAAGGCTGGGCGAAACAAGAAAATTAGAAAATGAAAAATTTTATTCGAATTTGTGCGGTTTTACTGTTGGTGGTTTCCTGTCAGAATGATGTAAAGAGTTTATCTGACTTAAAATCAAACTTTTACGAACTACCGCATAATGGACTTAGATTGGGCGATAGTTTGAACATTTATTTCTTCAAAAATCAGGACAAAGTTGATTCGGTAGAATTAACAATGAACGGTCAAGCTTTCCACAATCATAGCGTAATGGACAACTCCAATACTCGTCTCGGAGTAAATGATTTGAAAATTAAAGTACATACCGGCGATACTTTTATAACCGGTGAAGTTCAGGTTCCGATATTGAATTCAGATAAAGAAACACCAATTGAATTTGAAGTGATCAGCCAATATCCGCATCCAAAAGAACTTTTCACACAAGGATTTTTCTTCGCAAACGGAAAGCTTTATGAAAGTTCGGGGCAATATGGAAAATCCAAACTCGTGACTTATCAACCGGGCACAACGAATTACCTAGAAGAAGTTAAACAAGATGCAAAAATCTTTTCCGAAGGGATTGCTTTGCTGAACAATAAAATTTATCAGCTTACTTATCGGGAGAGAAAAGCCTTGGTTTACGATGCCCAGAGTTTGAAATTGGAAAAAGAAATTCCGCTTCCTTCGATGCTGAAAGAAGGCTGGGGGATGACCACGAACGGCAAAGAACTCATAGTTTCAGATGGAACACAAAATGTTTATTTTTTTGATGAAGAATTTAACCTGAAGCGGAAAATTCAAGTAGCAGGTTATCAGTCGGTTTATACGCACATAAACGAGATGGAATTCATCAACGGAAAAATTTTCGCCAACGTTTGGACGACTAATTTTATTCTAGTCATTAATCCTGAAACCGGAGCTGTTGAACAATATTACGATTTGACGCAACTTTCCGAAACCAAAGGTTCTGATGATGTTTTGAACGGAATTGCGTTTTTCAATGAAAGTATCCTGGTTACAGGAAAAAATTGGGAAAAGATATATCAACTACCTCTTCCCAATTAGATTTTTTATAATATTTTGAGATTTTCTTAAATCAACTTGTTGAACTTAATAAATCTTAATTAAAACCCTGTAAGTAATTTATACTTAATGTTTTAATTTACATATCCTCACGCTCTTTTTGTTCGCCGTCATTCCATTTTTCCAACATAATTCGCTCTGAAGGCGAAGGGTGTACGCCACCGGCCAAAAGTTCCATCACCGAATCCCAAAGATTGGTTCTGGGTTCAAATTCCTCCTGAAACTCTTTGATAGCCTTCATCAAATGCGCTTCATATTCTTTTGGATCTTCCCAATTTACTTCGTGCGGTGATGTTTCTTTGAGAATTCCCAGAAATTTGGCACGTTCGTCTTTGGTATATTTTCCCGCGAAATCCAATATGAAATGGGCCGTATTCAATTCATTTTCAATTTGAGGGCGAATTGAATTTTCCAAAACCACATAGTCAGTTTCCCAGTGTCTAAGTCGATCGTCGGTAAAAGCTTTTTTGCCCAATCGTTCAAATTTCAGCGCCGATTCGTATAAATAGCTTTTGTGCGTTTCAAATTCTTTCCAAGATTCAGTATTCACTTTTCCTGTTTCAAAAAGATTTTCTGTCACCAAACTTAGATGCTGGATTACCTGATTACCATACACGTGAATTTCATTCAGAAGCGTTTCTCGTTCAGCTTCTAATTCATTTCCGGCATTTTGAACGAGATAATCAGAGGCGCGTTCGTAATTGCGAATCAATTCTTTCACATAACCCTGAATATAATCTGAATGTCTGACAAATCCTTCTTCAAAATTACGAATGGACATCAGCATTTTTATTCTGCTTTCCAAAAGTTCACTTGAAACTTGATGCTTTTTATTTGTTTCCATAATCTTAATTTTTATTAAATTCTTAAAAACAAAAACTATGCGATAAACTAAATTTTTAGTTTATTTTAACAATTCGAAAAAAACATACATTATCTCAGACTTAAGGATTTCTGACCAATTTTCAGTCCGTTTTGATACAGATCGATTTTGTAAGTTCCCTTTGGAAAATCATATTCTTCCCAGTCAAAAGTTACGTTTTGCTTGGTCCCTTTCGTATAATCAAAAGCGACTTTGTCCGAATATTCAACACTGCCCAATGACCAAGTTTCCAGTTGTCCCGGCGAAGCATCAGTAAACTTCCCAAGCGTTCCGTCTGGTTTGTAGATAGCGATGTAGATTTCCTGTTCGCCGCTTTCAGCAAATTCATTCGGATCCAAATCAAAACTTACGCGTAATTTGTCAATTCTTTTCGCTTTGTCGGTTTCAACCTCTTTTCCACTGTTTCGTACGCGCAGACCGGTAATCTGATAATTGGAAACTGAGAAAGTCGAACGCATTTTCTTTTCAGTGGCTTCCGCTTTTTGTTTTTGAATATTGGCTTTTTCGCCCAATTTGAAAGAATTATAACGAAGTGTATCGTTGACTACGATGAGTGAATCATTTTTTTGCTGTAATACAGCGATTTCCTGCTTAAACCGGGCAATGTCAGCATTCAGCGCATTGATCATACGTCGCGCTTGTTTGAGTTCTGATTCTGAAACATTTGATTTATTCAAAATATTCTGAATTTCCTTTTGCTTGTCAAATATTTCCGCATCACGCTTGGACAATAAAGAATCCTTTACCTCCAAATCAACACGTGATAATTCAAATTGCTCGGTAAGTGAATCCAACTGATTCTGTAAGATAATTTTGGCTTGTTCAGTGTCTTTCAGATCGATTTCCATCAAGTCCATCTCAGATTTATTGTTCTGATGCTGATAAAAATTATAACCAATGCTCCCAAGCAAAAGCGCTGCCAACACGCCAATGATTATGTATTCTTTTGTTTTTTTAGGTTGGTCGTAAGTTTGGTTTTCATTTGTTTCCATAAACTTTACTTATTAAAAATATTTAATTGTTCTTTTGATGACATAAATGGGGGTTCTATTCCGTGAAATTTCACATTTGATCCAATTGTTTTCCCTGTCTAATTCAAATTTAAAACTATATTTATCAATCAGTTGCGTTTTATGGTTGAACTTTTGAAGTTCAGAGAGAAGGCCGTTTTTGTCATAAGTTTCAGTTCGCAAAACTCTTCCCGAATTATCCATTAATTCATACTTCGACAAAAATTCACTATCGTATATAAACGTTTCGGTTGTCTTTTCATTGCCCGAAATTGTAATTTTTTTTGAAATAAATCCATCAACGTATTTATAATCAATGTTTTTACCAACAATTCCGTTGTTGTGAAAGTTTTTTTCTTCGGTTAATTCTCCTTTAAAATTATAGTTGAATTTATCCCTGGAAAAAATCTCATCTTCCATCCAGAAAACCTTTTCAGCAATTTCTCCTTTTTCGTAAATATAATTTGTAACCCAATACTGATCAGAAGTCCGACCCGAATTAAATTCATCTTGTCTGACCAATTGATTTTGCAAATAATAAAACCTTTTGCGCTGCGAAATTTTTCTCGGTTCTTCACCATTCTGAATTAAAGTTGTTTCCAGTTTTTCCAGTTGATTGGAAGGATTGATTTGAAGAATTGTCCGGTCAAACAAACCCAATTTTCCCCGATAATCAAGAAAATTCTCTCTTAAAATCAAGTTTCTCCTCCGGTCAAATTTCAGATAAACCGAATCAAATTGCTCACTGTCCAGAAAACCGGAAACTTCTGTTTTTGAAGGATTTCCATAAGCATAAGTAACCGATTGAACGCTTTCCACTTTGCCCAAAAGTCGGAAATCCGTCGTACGGAATTGTGCCTGTAAAATTCCTGTCAAAAGCAGAATGAAACTACTTAGAATCGCGCATTTCTTTGTAAACATTGATAAGTCCGTTTGTTGATGAATCGTGTGAATGAATAGTTTCCTTGTTTTCTAATTCAGGTAAAATCTTGTTGGCCAATTGCTTGCCCAGCTCTACGCCCCATTGGTCATAACTGTAAATATTCCAAATAACACCCTGAACAAAAATTTTATGTTCGTACATCGCTAACAAATTCCCTAAAACATTAGGAGTCAGAATCTTATATAAAATGGAATTGGTCGGTCGGTTTCCTTCAAATATTTTATAGGGTTTCAAAAATTCGATTTCGGAATCCGATTTTCCTTGTTTTTTTAATTCTTCCACAACTTCTGCTTCGGTCTTGCCAAATGCCAATGCTTCGGTCTGAGCAAAAAAGTTCGACAATAATTTGGCGTGGTGATCACCAACCGGATTCAAAGAATTCGCTCCGGCAATGAAATCACAGGGAATCATTTTCGTTCCTTGATGAATCAATTGATAAAAAGCGTGCTGGCCGTTGGTTCCGGGCTCGCCCCAGATAATCGGTCCGGTCTGATAGTCCACCGGCACTCCGTTTCGATCCACATATTTTCCGTTGCTCTCCATATCGCCTTGCTGAAAATAAGCCGCAAAACGCGATAAATATTGTTCATAAGGCAGAATGGCGATGCTTTCAGCACCGAAAAAATTATTGTACCAAATGCCCAACAAAGCCAGAATTACCGGAATGTTTTCTTCAAAATCAGTTGTTTTAAAATGATTGTCCATTTCAAAAGCTCCTTGCAATAATTCTTCAAAATTTTCAAATCCGACCGCCAGACAAATGCTCAATCCAATCGCGCTCCAAAGCGAATATCTTCCGCCAACCCAATCCCAAAACTGAAACATATTTTCAGAATCAATGCCGAATTTTTCCACTTCCGATTGATTGGTTGAAAGTGCCACGAAATGTTTGGCTACATCCTTTTCAGCGGCTTCGGAATTTAAAAACCAATTACGTGCAGTATGTGCATTGGTCATCGTTTCCTGTGTGGTAAAGGTTTTGGAAGCGATGATGAATAAAGTCGTTTCCGGATTCAAATTTTTCAGGGTTTCGGCGATATGTGTTCCATCCACATTGGAAACAAAGTGGAGGTTCAACCTCGTTTTATAGAATTTCAGCGCTTCGGTTACCATCACAGGCCCTAAATCCGATCCACCAATTCCGATGTTCACCACATCTGTAATTTCCTTTCCGCTAAAGCCTTTCCATTCGCCTGAAATTACTTTTTCTGAGAATGCTTTCATCTGATCTAAAACAGCATTCACTGCCGGCATTACATCTTTTCCATCTACCAAAACCGGTTGATTATTGCGGTTTCGCAAAGCGGTATGAAGGACAGCGCGATTTTCGGTTACATTAATTAAATCACCTGAAAACTGTTTTTTGATGGCGTTTTTTAGTCCGCATTCTTCTGCTAGTTCGACCAATAATTTCATCGTTTCGGAATTGATTCTATTTTTTGAATAATCAAAAAGAATATCCTGAAAACGAATGTGAAATTGCTCAAAACGATTGGGGGCATTTTCAAATAATTCACGTAGGGATTTCGGTTCCATTTCCACGAAATGATTATCGAGTCGAGACCAAGCAGTTGTATGAGTAGGATTTATTTTTTCTAAAGACATATTTCAAATTTATAAACAAAAATACAGAATTAGTCCGGTCGCATTGTACATTATACTTTGTACAATCTTACAAATATGCTAAATTTGCCCGGAATTCGGGATGTAGCGCAGTCTGGTAGCGTATCGGCATGGGGTGCCGGGGGTCGCTGGTTCGAATCCAGTCATCCCGACAAAAGAAAAGTCCATTCGAAAGAATGGATTTTTTTATTGAGGTCAATTGGAAGAAAATTTATTTTCGAACGATTGACACAATAAAATAAATTGCGCAGCGAACTTTTCTTTTGTCAATTCTCATTGTGGATCAGCGCAGCTAATCCATTCAATAAAGATGCAAAATTCATTATCGAACCAAACTTGTTTGAGTTCGAATAGAAAAAGAAAAGCAGAAGTACTAAGATTTTGTTGAGTATCTCCCAAACTCTGGATCAGCGTAGCTAATCCATTCTTAAAATTGCGCAGCGAAACTTTTCTTTTGTCAATGCTCCATGTGGATTAGCGGAGCTAATCGCCTCTCTTTTTATTATTCTACAAGAAATCCTTTGAGTAAACTTATAACGCTCGTTTGGTTTTCTACAAAATACTTCGCATCGGTTTCAGTGGTTCCCACTTTCACGCTGACCGCATGTTCAGGCACTTGTTGGAACATAAATTCGTCGGTCCAGTCATCACCAATTGTAAAAATAAAATCATAGGGTTTGCTGAGAAAAGTATTTGCTGCATTTCCTTTGTTGATGCTTCCACTCTTGACTTCGAGGACTTTGTTTCCTTGCATCACGGCGATATTTGAATTTGCGAGCAATCCCCGCAAGACGTTGCTTAGCTCATTGGACCGAATGTCTCTCAGTCCAGGCGCTACTTTTCTGTAATGCCAGACGAGCGAATACTCCTTTTCTTCCAAAAAGGAACCTGGCGTTCGATCCACAAAATTTTCAATAATCGGTCGAATGGACTCCATCCAATCTTTTTGAAGGTTTTGACTCATTTTCCATTTGGAACCCGAATTTTTAATCCAAACCCCATGTTCAGCTACTAATTGAATGGGCAAATGACCAAAATGACGATCCAAAAACGCCCGGTCTCGCCCGCTGATAATGATAATTTCAACTTGATTTTGAATGAGTTGATTCAAAACATTGTAAAGTTCATAAGAAGGAACTGCTTTCTCTGGATTTTTGTGATAAGCCGTCAAAGTTCCGTCGTAATCCAATAAGAAAATTCGACTTTGGGACGCCTTAAATTTTGAAATAATTTTCTCAAAATTTGACTTTCCCAGAAACCTTGTAAGCTTTTCTTCTTTTAATTGGGTTGTGGAATTCAAAGCTTCCATAAAGGCTGATGCCCATTTTTCTACATTGTATCTTTTAATTCGTTTTTGGAGAATTTGATTTCTTGAAATTTGTTCTTCCAAAGGCATTTCCAGAGCGGTTTTTAAAGCTTCGGCCATTTGGTTGTAATCATTGGGATTGATGAGAAGCGCATCATTCATCTCTTGTGCAACGCCCGCCATTTCGCTCAGAATCAAAACCCCGGTTTGATCAGTTCGCGAAGCGATGTATTCTTTTGCCACCAGATTCATTCCGTCGCGAATCGGGGTTAAAAAAGCAATTTCACATGATGTGTACAATTCAACCAATTCCTCAAAAGGCAATGAGCGGTAAAAATACCAAACCGGAACCCAAGTCGCTGTGGAGAACTTTCCATTGATTTTCCCTACTAATTCATCCACTTCTTTTTTGAGCTGTTGATATTGTGGAACGTTTTCGCGGGAAGGAACGGCCAACATAATCAAACGGACTTTTTCGTTGTATTCGGGATATTTTTCCAGAAAATATTCCAAAGCTTCCAGCCTTTTTGCAATTCCTTTGGTATAATCCAAGCGGTCGATGGAAAGAATGAATTTCGCATCGGGCGCCAAGGCGCGGTTTTGTTCCAAACGGGTTTTGAGTAAAGTTTTTTCATTTTTATTCTTTTGTTTTTCAGCTTCCTGATGAAATTTCTCATAATCAATTCCCATGGGAAAAGAATCCACTTTTATAATCCGGCTTCCGGCATGAATCGAATTGATATTGGTATCATAATGCAAAACACGACTTACCGAACTAATGAAATGTCGCTCGTAATCATAGGTGTGAAATCCGATGAGGTCGGCGCCGAGTATCCCTTCCAAAATTTCTTCCCGCCAGGGAAGCGTCCTGAAAATTTCATACGAAGGAAAGGGAATATGAAGAAAGAACCCTACAGAAACATCGGGTCGTTTTTCTTTGATTAATTGAGGAACCAATAATAATTGATAATCATGCACCCAGACTTTGTCTCCCTCATCCAAATGTTCGAGAATGGTTTCTGCAAATTTTTCATTTACTTTTTTATAGGTTTTCCAATGGTCTTCGTCATAATCCACATATTCCATAAAGTAGTGAAACAGAGGCCACAACACGCGATTGCTAAATCCGAAATAATATTCTTCAATTTCTTCTTCCGACAAAGGAACGCTGATGCAATTTTCATTGTAGGCAAGATTTTTGATTTCTTTTGTGGTGGATTCGTCAATTTCATCCGAAGGAATTCCTGCCCAACCAATCCATAAACTCTCGGAATTCTGATGGATGGACTTCATCCCGGTGGCCAATCCACCGACGCTGGGAGAAACTTTGACTTCTCCCGTGTCCTCTAAAAAAACATTGAGCGGCAGTCGGTTTGAAACGATAATAGTTTTGTTTTTCATTGCTTAAATCTTTTAATCAGTGAAATTATTTTTTATAAATCCGGTCTAATTGGTTAAAAGCTTTAAACTATAGGATATGAAAAATTTAGATTATGGAATCATAGGGAATTGTTTGACTGCTGCTTTAGTGTCCAAAAATGGTTCCATAGATTGGTGTTGCCTCCCTAAATTTGACTCGCCTTCCGTCTTCGCAAAACTGCTCGACAAAGAAAAAGGTGGTAGTTTTGGTTTCGAAGTAGATGAATCCTATACCATTTCTCAAAATTATTTACCCAAAACAAATATCCTTGTGACTCATTTCGAATCACAAGACGCGGCTTTTGAAGTACGTGATTTTATGCCCAGATATTACGAAGACAACGGGAAACTTCATACGCCGCTGGTCATCATTCGGTACCTGAAATTGTTGAAAGGTGAACCGAAATTCAAAGTAGTTTATGATCCCAAAATCGGATATGCCCAAGAAGAAACCATCAGCCGAATTAAAGATAATTACATCAAAAGTCATAAGGTGGAAGGCAGTTATGATTCGGTTTATTTCTATTCTGATTTTGATTATGAGTCGATTTTAAACGGTGAAGAATTGACTTTGAAGAAAGATTCGTTTTTCATGTTGAGTTATTATGAAAAAATTCTGGATCAAACCATTGACCGATGTTTTTTGCAATACCAAAGAACCTATGCGTATTGGTTGAATTGGTCTGAAAAAACCACGAATTATAATGCTTACAACAAGCAAATTAGACGTAGTGCGCTGGTTTTAAAATTATTAACTTATGAAAAATCGGGTGCGGTTCTGGCTGCGGCAACCACTTCTCTACCCGAAACCATCGGCGAAGTCCGAAACTGGGATTATCGGTTTTGCTGGATTCGCGATGCTTCCATGGTTTTAAGGGTTTTATTTGAAATTGGACACGTGGATTCTGCTCAGCGATTTATGAATTTTATCGTGCATACGGTTCCCAACAAAGGCGATAAAATGCAGATTATGTATGGAATAAACGGCGAATCGATCCTGACCGAATATTCACTTGATTATTTGTCCGGATATGAAAATTCTAAACCGGTTCGGGTCGGAAATGCGGCTTATATTCAAAAACAAAACGATATTTTCGGCATTTTAACCGAAATCATCTATCAACAGTTTTTATATTTCAAAACCTCCTTGGAACACAGCGAAGAACTTTGGACGATTGTCACCCAAATTGTTCATACCGTGAGTGAAAACTGGATGAAACCTGACAAAGGAATTTGGGAACATCGTGCCGAAGACCAGCATTTTACGTTTTCGAAATTATTGTGCTGGGTAGCCGTGGACAGAGCCATAAAAATCGCAAAACTTATCCATAAAACTTCAGTATTGGAAGAGTGGGAAGCATTGGTTTCTGAAATTTCTTTTGATATTTACAAAAACGGATGGAACGAAGAAGTAGGCGCCTACACACAGTCTTATGGATCGGTGGCTTTGGATGCTTCGATTTTGTTGATGGAAGATTATGGTTATTTGGAGCCGCACGATCCGCGTTATGTTTCGACTGTGAAAGCCATCGAAAAAGAACTTTGCCGTGATGGTTTGATGTATCGCTACAAAAATCGTGATGACTTTGGTTTACCGAGTTCCTCATTTACGATTTGTAGTTTTTGGTTCATCAACAGTTTGTATAAGATAGGAGAAAAGAAAAAAGCCAAAGAATATTTCGATCAGATTCTTTCGTATGGAAATCATTTAGGACTTTTCAGTGAAGATTTGGATTTCGAAACCAAACGATTATTGGGGAATTTCCCACAAGCTTATTCGCATTTAGGATTGATACAAACTGCCATTAATTTCTCCGGAGGAATTAGTGATCAGGAAGAATTGAAGAATTTGTAGATATAAATTATTAATTTTACCGCAAAGAAACGATAATGAAAAAAGCTCTTTACTTATTTTTATTAATAAACTCATCCTTTGCAATTTCTCAGATTTCTTTTAATGAAATGGAAGTGCTGAACGACAGATCATATCAAGTTCTTGATTTTATGACCTATGGAGACATTAATAATGATGGGTTCCCTGAGATGTTTTTTTCTGGTCAATCGTCTAATTCTTTAGGCTTTTTTTGGTTACTAAACGATTCAGGTGATTATAAATCCAGATCAAGAATGAGCCAAGATGCTTTCAAGAATAAAAAGATGAAGTATTTATTTGATGTAGATAAAGATGGTTTATTGGACATCATCGGAATTGCATATAACAACAAATACTATTGGTTAAAAAATTTAGGAAATAACACCTTTGTAAATAATTGGCAATTCTTGGTTTCTTACCCAATTGATTATTACAGTTCGGATTTGTTTTATGACTATAACAAAGATGGTTATTTTGATTTCTTTGTGACTACAAGCCAAGGCGAAGTTTACCGATACACAAATCAACAAGGGAATGGTTTTTCTTCACCAGAACTTGTTTTCTATACTGATAATACTTTTTTGGGAAACATTCGCGATATTAAGTTTTTAGATTTTAACCAAGATGGTCATGAAGATTTATTGGTTCGTACATTTTCAACAGATTTTGATCTTTATCTAAACAATGGAAACGATTATTATCAATATCATATACCTATCGAAAATCAGGCAAACGAATATGACTTAGATTCTTTTGACTTTGACGGTAATTCCTTAAATGATTTTGTGATTTACGACGAAAATAATTTGAGGATTAGAACCTTTTTTTATGATGAGGACGAGAACGAGTATTTTTCACAAGACGTTTTCATTGACAATCCATTTACGCACAATTCATTTGGAGGAACTGTAAAGTCTCATGTAATAGACTTCAACCAAGACGGCTTAGAAGATATTCTTGTAACAACGGGACCTGGAGATAATGAATATTCAAATCTTTATTATTACGAAAATATTGGAAATCAAGAATTTGCAGAAAAAGTTTTAATAGTAAGTAGTATTCAACGATTAGAAAACGTATATATTGACGATTATAATGTAGATGGACTAAACGATGTTTTTTTAGTTAATAACACCAATTATTTTCCAAATTTTAAGCTTTTGATTAATGAAGGAAATAATGATTTTAAAGAAGTTATAGTTGAAAGTTTTTTTAAAAGCTCTGACAAATCTTTTTTATTGGACTTCAATAATGATGGGAATATAGATATTTTTAACGGTAAAAGTGGTTTGCTGTGGTATGAAAATTATGGGAATGATGAATGGTCGGGAAGAAGATTTATATCTTCTTTAGACATAGATTTTAAGAGAAAAATTAATTATGAGTTGATTGACATAAACAATGATGGTTTGTTTGATATTATTTCAAATGAAACAGATGGCGATTTTTCTATTGAGTTAGAAGGTAACTTTTTTTCTGTATATCAAAATTTGGGAAATCAAGAATTTGAGAAAATATATAGTTTGGATTATGATTATCTAGATCATTGGGAGCATTATGAAGTATTCAAAAATAATGACGAACTATTTCCAGATGTATATTTTACAAAGCCACTATTTGACTCAGAGTTTTCCCATGAACTTTTCTATATTAAAAACAATGGAGGCAATTTTGAACTGCCTGCGCAATCCACAATTCTTCCTATAGGTACGATTATCAAACCTTTAAGCGATTTTAAAATGACTGATTTAAATAATGACGGTCTTCCGGAGGTTGTTTATTTGGACAACGATTTTGATAATCAATTATATAGACTAAACTATCTCGAAAATTTAGGAAACAATATTTTTAGAAGAGAAGTGCTAGGTACATCCTCAAACTATATTGGTCACCAAATGTTCCCCGTTGATTACGACTCAGATGGTGATCAAGATATTATTATAGGAAATTACAAGTATGGAACGAGAGAGTTTTCAGTTTATGAAAACGATAATATGCTTTTCACTAAAAAATTAATAGATGAGAATGCGATAGTCGACGATGTTTTAGTTCACGATATAAACAACGATGGTTTATTGGACATCTTAACAATTGCTTACTATGGATGGCATGAACCAGAATACGAATATCAATATGTTATTTTTTATTATGAAAATCAAGGAAACGGCCAGTATGAGAAACATTTAATCTATCAATTTGATTCTTATTTTAATAATGATAATACTCCTGACAGAGGAAATATTTATCTATACGATAAAAACCTTGATGGAGAATTGGATCTATTAGTTTCTTGCTCTGATGATTATAGCACTATTCTCTTCTTGCTAAATACGTCAAACCTTGAAGTTGAAGATTTAGATGGTTCTATAAACCTCACTCAAGTTTATCCCAATCCATTTTCAGAGGTCATTAATTGGAAATCTGTGTCACCAAAAAATAATTATAATGTCTTGATTTTTGATTTGGCTGGAAAAAAAGTATTTAGCAATAATTTAAAACAAAACCATCTTGATTTAAATTTTCTTGAAAAAGGGATATATATATTGAAAATAGACAACGAATCATTCAAAGTCATTAAAAAATAACCTGCCAAATTGTCGCAATAGTCCTTTGGATTTAATTTTGCAATAAGCTTAGAAAATTAAACAGTAAATGGACTTTAATCAATATACAATCAAATCAAGAGAAGCGATACAAAAAGCACAGCAAATTGCTTTTGGTAACGGACATCAGGCGATTGAGCCTGCGCATATTCTCAAAGGAATGATGGAGTCTGATCAAGAGGTTTTGGACTTCATAATCGAAAAACAAGGCGGAAATCCCGAACATATCAAAAACGAATTAACTGACATAATTTCACGTTTCCCCAAAGTTTCGGGAGGTTCTGGAAATCATCTTTCCAACGGGGCCAACAAGATTTTGCTTGCCGCAATGGACGAAGCCAAAAAGATGAAAGATGAATTTGTAACGATGGAACATTTGATTTTGGGAATTTTGAAAAACAATTCCAATGTTTCCCAAATCCTCAAAGACCACGGACTGACTTATGACGGTTCAATTCAAGTCATTAACGAACTTCGAAAAGGACAAAGAGTAACTTCTGAAAACGCAGAAGAAACCTATAATTCACTCAATAAATACGCGAAAAATTTAACGGAACTGGCCTACGATGGAAAATTAGATCCCGTAATTGGGCGCGATGATGAAATCCGTCGGGTTTTGCAAATCCTTTCCCGAAGAACCAAAAACAACCCGATTTTAATCGGGGAACCGGGTGTGGGAAAAACCGCAATTGCAGAAGGAATCGCTCATCGAATCATCAGCGGCGATATTCCCGAAAACCTTTTGAACAAAAAAGTCTTTTCACTTGATATGGGTGCTTTGGTTGCCGGAGCGAAATACAAAGGTGAATTTGAAGAGCGTTTAAAAGCCGTGGTAAAAGAAGTCACGGAATCTAACGGTGACATCATTTTGTTCATCGACGAAATTCATACGTTGGTTGGAGCCGGTGGTGGCGGAGAAGGCGCTATGGACGCAGCCAACATCTTGAAACCGGCATTGGCTCGAGGTGAATTACGTGCCATAGGTGCTACAACTTTGAACGAATACCAGAAATACTTTGAAAAAGACAAAGCACTGGAACGTCGTTTCCAACAGGTTTTGGTGGAAGAACCAGACGAAGAATCAGCGATTTCGATTTTGAGAGGAATCAAGGAAAAGTACGAAGTTCACCACAAAATTCGCATCAAAGACGAAGCAATCATCGCAGCAGTTCAGCTTTCAACTCGTTATATTTCAGACCGTTTCTTGCCCGACAAGGCGATTGACCTGATGGACGAAGCGGCTTCCAAATTGCGAATGGAAATGAATTCCAAACCGGAAGAATTAGACATCATCGATCGAAAAATCATTCAGTTGGAAATTGAAATTCAGGCGATTAAGAAAGAAAACGATGAAAAGAAATTAAATCTTCTAAAAGAAGAATTAGCCAATTTACAAGAAGAAAGAAACGAATTGAACGCCAAATGGCTAGAAGAAAAAGGAAAGGCCGATCAGGTGCAGGAAGCCAAAAAGAAAATCGATGAATTAAGAATTCAGGCCGAACAAGCTGAACGTGCCGGTGATTATGAAACCGTTGCAAGAATCCGTTATGAATCCATCAAACAAGAAGAAGAAAAACTTCAGAATCTGGAGAAGCAAATGGCGGAAGAAGGTCAGAACAAATTGGTAAAAGAAGCCGTGGATTCGGAGGATATCGCAGAAGTTGTTTCCAAATGGACGGGTATTCCGGTCAACAAAATGTTGCAAAGCGAAAGAGAAAAACTCCTGCATCTGGAAGATGAATTGCACAAAAGAGTCATCGGTCAGGAAGAAGCCATTCAGGCGGTGGCCGATGCGATTCGTAGAAGCCGTGCGGGATTGAGCGATGAAGGCAAACCGATTGGTTCCTTTATGTTTCTTGGCCCGACGGGAGTTGGGAAAACAGAATTGGCAAAAGCACTTGCAGAATTCCTGTTTGATGATGAAAATGCAATGACCCGAATTGACATGAGCGAATACCAAGAACGCCATTCGGTAAGCCGTTTGGTCGGTGCGCCTCCTGGTTATGTAGGTTATGACGAAGGCGGTCAACTGACAGAAGCCGTGCGTAGAAGACCTTATTCGGTCGTTTTGTTGGACGAAGTCGAAAAAGCACATCCAGATGTTTTCAATATTTTATTGCAAGTTTTGGATGACGGACGATTGACGGACAACAAAGGTCGTGTGGTGAATTTCAAAAACACGATTATCATCATGACTTCGAATTTTGGTTCGCCAATTATTCTAGAGAATTTTGAAAAAGTAACGACTGAAACGGTTTGGGAGATTTATGACAAAACAAAAATTGAAGTTTTTGAGGAATTGAAACGTCATTTCAGACCGGAATTTCTGAATCGAATTGATGAAACCATATTGTTTAAACCTTTGAGTACACAACAGATTTCAGGAATTGTTAAAATTCAGATTGATGAATTGGCCAAAAAATTGGCCAAAAGAGACATTACTTTGGATATAACCGATGAAGCTTTGGGCTATATTTCCAACAAAGGTTACGATCCGCAGTTTGGAGCGAGACCATTGAAAAGAGTGGTTCAGCAGGATGTTTTGAATGAATTATCAAAGGAAATTCTAAAAGGAAATGTGCATGATAACAGCGTGGTGCTGATTGATTATTTCCCTGAAAAAGAAGGTGAAAACAAGTTGGTATTTAATGTGAAATAATTAAATACCACCCTTTATAAAGAAAATGTCACGGTAATTCCTGTGACATTTTTTATTTCTATTATATCTTAAATTTTTGCACATATAAATATCACACTTTGTACCCTTAAATGTCACACTTTGTACCCTTGATTTATAGAAGTTTTTTGCATTGATTGGTTAGATTTGATTCTTCTAAAAGTCATTTCGCTTTAAATTAAAACAAATCATATTATGAGAAAAATCTATTTTTTATTTTTGATCCTGGGTCTATTTTGGGCAAGTCCAAATGGTTTGTCGGCCCAAGAAATCATTACCGAAGTAATTCACTCTGCCGGATCGGCAAAAGCTAAACACCATCAAGCCCAACAGCTGAAAACGGATTACGAATTAAAGTTAAGTCAAGAAGAAGTTCAATATTACCAAAAATCGGAACCCAATGAATCAACACAATCAACAGAAGGAATTGATGAAACCGTATCTTTACAGGTCAATTTAATTTACCCTTCGGGTACCTATTCCCCTAGTTTTGTAGTGGTTTTCAAAGAAGAGGAAAATTCTCAAAGCGAAATGATGGGAGATACCAATACGGTAACCTTTCAGGTGACTCCCGGAGTTTACGATGTCTTGGTTCAATCTATGAAAATGTCGGATAGGAAGTTCGCTTTTAGTTTCAAGGAATTAATTAACGTAACAGAAGATACCATTGTAAATATTGACTTAACAGAAGCCGACAATCTGATTACCACCCAATTTTTGGATCAAGACGGAAACGATTTGAAACCCGGAATTGTGGATCCTAACACAGGAGAAGTTACAGGTGGAACCGCAAATGTTTATGCTACCACCTATATTTATTATAAATCAAAAAAATGGACACCGTTTGTCTGTTACTATTTATGGGAAAACAGTGATGGAATTGAAAACGAAGTTTGGAATTATTATGTTTCCGATGTGAGTGATCGCTATGCATTCATCCATACCAATTTAGGGTTGGGATACAATGGAGAGGGATATGTGTCAAAATATGAAACCTTGGACGATGGTGTAACAACCCCTTTCAATCTTCAAAACAACCCGGAGGAATGGGTAACGCATGAACAAGCTTTCCAACCAAGTATTTTAGGCGAGGGCCAAGGTGAATTTTATTATGGATTTTCTAATTGGGATGTTTACAATGGTTACGGACTTTCAGGATGGATCGGAAGACTTTTTCCAGATGCTGCTAATCTCAATGAAAAGTTGCGCTTTCACCTGAACAATGCCGATGATGAGAATCCTACCGATATTATTTTAAATCCGGTATTAAAAGATTATTATGGAACAGTAGACCCTTGGATGGGCGATGAAAGTTTTCATATCACTGGAAATTCAATTATGCTTGACGCAGACCGAAACGTTACGTATGGTTCTTCTACTTTTCTTTCGGGGTATTATTTTACAGGATATATCTACCATGTAAATGAAGAAGGTGTAGGACTTTTGCCCTTCCATCCAAAGTTTTCATTTCAGTACACTCCTGAAAATCAGGTAAATTTTGGAAACAATGTGCCGATTAGCATCACCAGTTATGACGGATTATTCGTAAAGGCTAGTTATATCGGCAGAAACGGTGAAGGTCGCGAATCTGATATCCTGAACACAGAAGTCTTAGCCAAAAGAGACGGAATTACAATTTTTGAAGGAACATATCCAGATTTCTTATGGACCGATCCTATCGAAAGCGGGAATATTGAAATAAGTTTTTCCAATTCAAATACAATGATTGGTGAAATGCAAGGCGTTACGGAAACCATTCTTAGTTTCAATGCCGGAAATTCAGACAATATTCCGCCTACACTTCAAATGCTTCAGTTCAGAAATGGATCTGGTGAGGTGACCGACAGATTTGCTGAAGGCGAAGAAGGTTTTGTACGTTTGGCAGCAGGAGATTTTGAATATATGCCCGAAACCCGTTCTTTGAGCTATATTCCCGGAAATACAGTAGAGTTTTTGTACAGCCCGCACGGAGAAAATGATTGGACGGAACTGGCCTTGACCCACTATCCGGAACACTTAGTCCCATTAGCTTTTGGTGATTATTACGAAGCTTCTTTGGCCACAATAAACACTCCAAATAACGACGCATGGTATGATGTCAAAATTATTTGTACAGACGAAGCTGGAAATAAACAAGAACAAACAATTTCACCCGCCTTTAAATTAAATTCAACCCTAGAATTAGATGAAGTTTCGGATTCCGATTTTATAGTTTATCCAAATCCTTTCACAGGAGATTTAAATATCCTACTGCCCGAAACATTGAAGGGTAATTATATTTTCCGTATTAGTGATTTAACAGGAAAAACGATTTATCAAAATCAACAATCAAGCGACATAAAAAACTTTAGTTGGAACGGGAAATCCCTTCCAAAAGGAGTTTACATTTTATCTGTCGAAAACAATGGAAAAATCATTGCAAAAAGATTGATAAGAAAATAATTTGTGTAAATGTTAATGAGTCCCGTTGGAGCAATCCGGCGGGATTTTTAATTATTTCTCTTTTTTAAAAGATTAATTAAGTTTAGAGTAATTAATATAAAAAAGGCAGGAATTAAAAAGAAAATGAGTGAATAACTCACCCATCCAACTTTTAAATAATGCCCCAATTCCAATAAATAAATAATTCCGGCATAAATCGATATAAGAAAAAATGATTGCGAATATAATCGCACAAAAAAACGATAGGAAATCGATTTGTTACCTATTAAAAAATAATTAAGGATAATAATTAATACGGGAACACCAATTGTTAAGAAATAAAACATCTATCAAAAATCAATAACCAAACCTTCGCAAATCCCCGTCTTTTTTACGCCAATCTTTCTTGACCTTCACAAAGAGTTTCAGGAAAATCTTTTTATTGAAGAATTTTTCCAGATCCTCACGGGCTTCTTTACCGACTTTCGTAAGGGATTCGCCTTTGTGACCGATGATAATTCCTTTTTGTGTATCGCGTTCTACATAGATTTCTGTTTCGATCTGAATCATTTCCAAACCTTCTTTAAAGATTTGCGTCACGACTTCCACCGAATAAGGAATTTCTTTTTTATAGTTCAACAAGATTTTCTCGCGGATGATTTCGTCCACAATAAATCGTTCCGATTTATCGGTCAACTGATCTTCCGGAAAATACATCGGACCCTCCGGCAAAAGCTGTATGATTTTGCTTTTCAGCAAATCGACATTGACATTTTCCAAAGCAGAAATAGGAAGAATTTCGGCTTCCGGCAATAATTGATGCCAATGTTCCACCGATTGTTCAAGTCTTTCCTGAGTCGTTGTATCAATTTTATTGAGAAGAATGATAACCGGAGTTTTTGTTTTTTGCAGTTTCTCAAAAAATTCTATGTTTTTGGGTTGTTTTTCACCCACTTCCACCACATATAAAATCAGGTCGGCATCGACCAAAGCTTCCTTTACATACTCCATCATTTTAGTCTGGAGTTCGTAAGCAGGTTCCAGAATTCCGGGCGTATCGGAAAACACGATCTGATAATCATCGCCAGTCAGAATTCCCTTGATTCTGTGACGTGTGGTTTGGGCTTTGTGCGTGGCGATTACGAGCTTTTCGTCCATCAACAAATTAAGCAAAGTGGACTTTCCCACATTCGGATTTCCGATGATGTTCACAAACCCTGATTTGAATTTTTTTTCTTCCGGCATTTTGCAAAGTTAAATAAAAGCTGTCTAAACTGTTTTTTGTAAATTTACCTGAAATAATTCTGTGATGAAAACTGTTTCGCTGGAGTCAAAAAGAAAAAAAATTACGGACTGGGTCAATAAAATTGAGGACAAAGAAGTGCTTGATCAAATGATTGATTTCATAAATAATTCGGAAAAACCCATTTACGATCCCGCTTACGAAGCAAGCCTTTCGGGTAAGGAGAAAATTGAATATTGGAAAAAAGTTGGGATCAGTGGGGATGAATTAAGAAAAAATCTACACGAATACATCGATAGTTTGCCGTGGAAAGAAAAGTAATATATTCATCGGGAACCAGAAAGTTTTTGAGAAATCTAATCTATATCCTTTTTGAGAACGACTATTTTGGATTTCAGGAGGATGCTAAAAAATTACGTAGATAGAATTACAATCTTTATTGAAGAAAAAATCGCCGAATTTCCATCGAAAGAAACTCCGGAAGTTTTGAAAAAATTTGGTGAGAGATACGTTACCTACAAAGCCAATAACCGCACTACTTGGTATATTTTCTTTTCACAAGAAGAAGACTTCTACTTCATAAAATTCATCACCAATAACCACACGGACTTTATTCAAAATTTCAATTTATAATTCTTTTTTCAAATTATATTTTGTCAGGCTGAGCTTGTCGAAGCCAATTTCCTTCAAAAATTCTGTATTTTAGCGCAATGAATTTACTTACTTCATCGTAAGACAAGAATGCTTTCATGAAAACAAGAAAAGATTTTTCCAATTTAACATACAAACCAAGCGGTAAGACAGAGGTTTCATCGCAACAGGAAACGGAACTCGACAGTCTGAACGTCAAAGATATTTACACTTCAGAAGACGCGGAAATCAATCCTTATCGGAATAATTTACCCGGAATTGCGCCCTTTTTGCGCGGACCTTATACGACCATGTACGTCCGCAAGCCTTGGACCATCCGCCAATACGCCGGATTTTCCACTGCCGAAGAATCCAATGCTTTTTACAAACGAAATCTCGCAGCCGGACAAAAAGGTCTTTCCGTTGCTTTTGATTTGGCGACACACCGAGGATATGATTCTGACCACGAAAGAGTTGTAGGTGACGTGGGGAAAGCCGGTGTAGCCATCGATTCGGTGGAAGATATGAAAATTCTTTTTGACGAAATTCCATTGGATCAAATTTCGGTTTCCATGACTATGAACGGTGCGGTTTTGCCGATTCTGGCTTTTTACATCGTGGCAGCCGAAGAACAAGGCGTAAGTCAAAATCAGCTTAGCGGAACCATTCAAAACGATATTTTGAAGGAATTCATGGTGCGGAATACGTACATCTATCCGCCTACGCCTTCCATGAAAATCATTGCCGATATTTTTGAATATACCTCCAAAAACATCCCGAGATTCAATTCGATTTCGATTTCGGGTTACCATATGCAGGAAGCCGGCGCAACGCCCGTTTTGGAAATGGCTTATACGCTCGCAGATGGATACGAATACGTAAAAACCGGATTGGCAGCCGGATTGAACATTGATGATTTCGCACCGAGATTGTCTTTTTTCTGGGCAATCGGGATGAATTATTTCCAGGAAATCGCCAAAATGCGTGCAGCTCGTGTCATTTGGGCTGAAATGATGAAAGAATTCAATCCGAAATCACCCAAATCATTGATGTTGCGTACACATTGCCAAACATCGGGTTGGAGTTTGACCGAACAAGAACCTTACAATAATATTACCCGGACTGCCATTGAAGCGATGGCAGCTGCTTTGGGCGGAACCCAATCTTTGCATACCAACGCCTTGGATGAAGCCATCGCTTTGCCCACTGATTTTTCTGCAAGAATTGCCCGAAATACCCAATTGATCATTCAGGAAGAAACCCAAATTTGCCGAACGGCTGATCCGATGGCGGGAAGTTTTATGATTGAAGCCCTGACCGGACAAATGATGGAAAAAGCTTGGGAATACATCAAAGAAGTAAAAGAATTGGGCGGAATGACCAAGGCCATTGAAGCCGGAATTCCCAAAATGAGGATCGAAGAAGCAGCCGCGAAAAAACAAGCCAAAATCGACATTGGCGAAGATGCAATCATCGGTGTGAATTCTTATAAATCCAAATTGGAACAAGAAGAATTGGAAATTCTGGAAATCGACAATACAGCAGTTCGACAAAGTCAGATTGCGCGGTTGAATAAAATGAAAGTCGAAAGAGATTCGGAAAAAGTAAAAGAAATTCTGGATCAACTGACCGAAGCTGCAAAATCCGGAAACGGAAATTTGTTGGAATTGTCGATTGAAGCCGCAAGAAGACGTGTAACTTTGGGTGAGATTTCCGATGCTTTGGAAAGCGTTTTCGGTCGTCACAAAGCCCAAACCAAATCCATTCAGGGAGTTTATGCTATGGAAGCCAATCAAAATACATCATTTGCGGAAGCAAGAAATTTAGCCAATCAGTTCGCAGAAAAATTCGGTCGAAGACCAAGGATTATGGTGGCGAAAATGGGACAAGACGGACACGACCGCGGCGCCAAAGTCGTGGCAACGAGTTATGCCGATATGGGATTTGATGTGGACATCGCGCCACTTTTCCAGACGCCAGCCGAAGTCGCCAAACAAGCCGTGGAAAACGACGTACACATTTTGGGAATTTCTTCATTGGCAGCCGGACACAAAACTTTGGTTCCAGAAGTGGTAGAAGAATTGAAAAAATACGGACGCGAAGATATGTTCATCGTGGTGGGCGGTGTGATTCCGCGACAGGATTATGATTTCCTTTACGAGCACGGTGCTCATGCGATTTTTGGACCGGGAACCAATTTGGCAGATTCGGCGATTGAAGTTTTGAATAAATTTTTAAAAGATTAGGCTCCTATGGGAAAGTTTTACCGGATTTTAATCATTACCCTAAAATTTCTCTGCCTGGTTTTTATTGCTTGGTTTGCGGTCTATTTCCTTTTGGGAGACCGGTTTTCCATCTATTTTACCGATCGGGTTTTCGCTTCATGGTTTCCGCAGATTTTGGTTTTTCTAACTGCGGCATCCATCTACGCGCTTTTCATTTTAGCCATTAAATCATCCCGAAAAAAATGGCAAAACATCCTGCTTTTCATCGGAGGTTTTTTCTTTGCACTGATTCCTTTTGTAACGTATCACGGTTATTTTCAATACCAATGTGAATTTTGGAATGATGAAATAAAATCAGAAAAAACATTGTATATCAATAGTTTGAATCAAAATGAAACGGTGAAAGTTGTGAACTCATTTTGTACAAACGAGGAGTCAGAAATTAAAACCGATACTGTTTTTTCCAAAAAATTTACGCCTTATTTCGAATTAAATGATGAGGTGAAAATTAAGAAAGCCGAGAAGTCGGATTGGACGGTTTTCAGATAAATACTCTTTCTTCCATTTTTGTATCTTAGCATAAAGTTTTGGTTATGGATATTCAGGCAACAAAATTGGAGTTAATTCAATATTTATTAAACACAAAAAAAGAGTCTTTGCTATTGAAAATAAAGGAATTAATTCTTCAGGAAAAAGAAGAAATCATTGGATATTCCGGAAATGGAGAGCCACTTACAATCGAAATACTGAATGCTAAATTAGAAAGAGCCGAGAAAGACTATCAAGCAGGAAGAATTACTACTGATGAAGATTTGGAAAGAGAAATTGAGAATTGGTAATGACCGAGAAGAATTATAAAGTAGTTTGGTCTGATGAAGCGAAATCAGATTTGAAGGACATCTATAATTATATCAAAAATAAATCTCCACAAGGAGCAAAAAGTGTTATTTCAGATATTCGCAATGCTCCAAAAAAGATTCATTTTTCCCAACAAAATGAACTTGAGCATTATAATAATGCCTATTACAGGATTATCGTTCGAAATTATAAACTGCTTTATCGAGTATATGAAGATAAAAGGGAATTAGTCGTCTATGTGGTTTTCGACGCACGTCAGTCCCCTGAAAAATTAATCGGTAAATAATTTTTCCAAAACTCATTACCTTCAAAAATCAAACCCCAAGCCTTGAAAATATCTGAATTAAAAGAAATAAAAACCATTCGTCGGCCTACAAAAGAATTTGATGAAAAGGGCAACAGAGTTTTTGAAGAAGTGCAAGTGGAAGTCAATATTGCTGCAACTTTTAAAGAAAAGAACTGGCAAAGATATTTTGCGAAACTCATTGATCTTTTTCCATTGATAATCGTCTTGTATTTATTTTTTGAAATTCACTTTTTTCTGATTTTTTGCAGTGCAATTATTCTAAATATTATTTTAGGAGCGATTTCGGAGAGCATTTGGGGACGGACGATTGGTAAAAAGATTTTTAATTTAAGAGTTGTAAATGATTTTGGAAAAAATCCGGCACTTCATCAATCCTTAATTCGAAACTTTCTTTTTATATTAACTTTTGATGGTTCAACTTCGATATTATTCCGAAAACTACTGGACAAATATGGGATTTTCAGTTTCGTTGCTTCTCCAAACAATTCCAAAGCAAGAATTTTTGTAGTGGATAAGGAAGAATACGAGAAAATTAAAAAATTGCTGGTAACTAGGACAGATTAATAATCAGACTCCTATTTCCCTAAAACTCATTACCTTTAAATTTCAAACGAAATCCATGCGCACTGAAAAAGAAAAACAGCTCCGAAAACACAAACGAATTGCAACGGGATTGTTCTTTCTGATGGCGGTTGTGTATGGGTTGATGGTTTACCTTCGACATATTTCACCACAGACCTGGATGGGCTACGTCGAAGCTTTTTCTGAAGCCGGAATGGTTGGAGCCTTGGCCGATTGGTTTGCGGTTACGGCGCTTTTTCGACATCCGCTGGGAATTCCGATTCCGCATACCAATTTGATTGAACGAAAGAAAAACGACTTGGGCAGAAACCTCGGTTCCTTTGTGAAAACCAATTTCTTGAGTCCGAAGAACATTCGGCCTTACATTGAAAAATTAGATGTGATAAAATTCGTATCGGATTGGCTCAATAAACCGAGTAGTCGAGAAGTTTTGGGAGCCGAAATTCTGAATCTGATGAAGAAAATCATCCATGATTTGGACGATGAGGAAGTCCGGGGATTTTTGGCCCGAAAAGGTTCCGAAATATTAAAAACCATTGATTACCAAAAAATTACTTCGTCGGGCATACATTATTTGGTCGAAAAAGGCGAACACATCAAACTTTTGGAAACGATTTTACCCCAACTTCGAGAATATGTAGAAGAAAGTGAGCAAATGATTCGCGAGCGGATTTCGGAAAATAAACCTTTCATTGCCTTTCTGGCGGGGAAAAGAATTTCGCGTGAAATGACCGATGGGATTGCAAAGTTCATCGAAGAAATCGAACAAGATAAAAATCATTTCGTTCGACAAAAACTGACGGAAAATCTGGAAAATTTTGCAAAGGATTTATTGATTTCAACCAATTGGGAAGAAAAATTTATGCAGTTAAAAACAGATTTGATTTCGCCTGAAAATTTGAGCGAATATGCCGATGATGCCTGGGAGTCGGTGAAGAAAATGCTGGAAGAAAATCTGGAAAACCCCAATTCCGGACTGCATCATTACCTGAACAAAAACATTCAAAAGCTGTCGGAATCTTTAGAAAACGATGAAGAATTGAAATTAAGGCTGAACAAATGGATCCGTCATTTTCTATACCGAATGATTTTGAAAAATAGCGAAGAAGTTCAGACTTTAATAAGTAAAACCGTTGCCGGCTGGGAGGGTAAAGAGTTGAGTAACAAGCTGGAACTGGAAGTAGGGAAGGATTTGCAATTCATTCGTATCAACGGAACTTTGGTCGGCGGATTGGTGGGATTGGTGATCCATACGGTGACACAGCTGTTTATTTCTTAAAAACTATTTTGCACAAAAGCTTGGATTTATGCTTGTAAATGCTATTTTTGTATGCCTTATAAATTAAATAAAGAAAAAATTATGAAAGATTTAGTAGACAAAATCAATGCAGAATTCGCTTCATTTCAATCAGAAGCAGCAGCTCAAGTAGAAAAAGGAAACAAAGCAGCCGGAACAAGAGCTCGTAAATCAGCTTTGGAATTGAGCAAAATGTTCAAAGAATTCAGAAAAGCATCTGTAGAAGCTTCTAAAAAGTAAGAATTTACTGAAAATGCTTCGGCATTTATCAAGAATCTAAAAACCGTACTGCAAAGGCGGTTTTTTTGTTTTTTTATTTCAACGGGACATCTTTCCTGAAAAAAAATCTTTTCTGTTTTGTCGTATATTTATCGCTTCATTTCAGATAATGAATGAATTATAAAGTTTTTTTCTTTCTGATTTTATCTTTTACTGCCTTTACGCTTAAAGCGCAAACGGCAGAGGAATGCCATAAAATGATCATTGAAGGAATTGAGGAAATGAACAATAAAAACCATGCGCGCTCACTCGAAATCCTTACAAAAGCCAGAAATTTAGCCGAAGAAAACAACTGGTCACGACATCTTTTTTTGGCAACCAATAACATCGGAGCCAATTATTATCTGATGCTTGACTACGGTGAAGCGCTTGATAATTACCTGGAAGCCTACAAAATTGCACTTAAAGAGCTTGAGCCCAATTATGAGATGATTGTGCTGAATAATATTGCGATTTTGTATTCAAAAGAAAAGCGTTTTGACAAAGCGGAAGAGTACTTTCTAAAAGCCTATGACATAGCCCGTGAAAACAATGATTCATTGAAAATAGGTTTGTATAGTGTGAATCTGGCGACCGTTGCAAACGAACAAAACGAAATCAAAAAGGCCGATAAATATCTGGATATTTCATTTAATTATCTTAAAAAAGCTCCTCCTGTTTTATTACAGGCTTCGATTACAAAAGCACAAAATCTTGTACTTAAAAAGCAATATGAAACCGCAAAAAACATTGCCGATTCTATTTTGCCACAGCTACAGACGCCCGAAATGAGCGAACAAAGGATTTCTACTTATATGCTTTTGGCTTCGGTTTATGAAAAGCAAAACAATCCAAACAGATCGATTGAATACGTGAATCTCGCAATCCAAGATTCACAATCCAGTATAGAAACCCGAATTGATGCTTTTGAGAAATTAAGCCGGCTCTACCGTAGTACAGGAAATATCGACATGGCATTTTCATACAAGGATTCGGTGGTTATGGCAAAAGATTCACTGAATCAAGTTAAAAATGGAAAACTTTTTGAAAACAGCCGGATTAAATTTGAACTTCAGAATTACCAGAATGAATTGACCCAAAGTCAGGAAAAGCTGAAAGCTGAACGGAAAATGTTTTATATGATAATTGGCGGAATTATTTTATTGATAATCATAACTTTATGGGCGATAAGAAATTATTACGTCAAATTAAAGCAAAGAAAAATAATCGCCGAAAACAACCAGAAAATAGCCGAATTGGAACTTGAAAAGCAGAAAAATGACAAATTGATCCTCGAACAGGAACTTAACGAACAAAGTGCTTCTGCATTACAAGAAAAAGAACGATTTGATATTGAAATCGAGGCCAAAAACCGTCAGCTTGCCTCCAAAGCCTTATCCATTTCCACACGTAATGAATTGATTGAAAATATAATTGAATCGCTCTCGCTTGAATCAGAAATCAGGGCGAATGAAAACCTGAAAAGGAAAATACTGGATCTGAAAAATCAATTGAAAAAGGAATCGGAATGGGATGATTTCTTTACCCATTTTGAAGAAGTAAACCATGGATTTCTGAAATCATTAAAAGAAAATCACCCGGAACTAACCGCCAACGATGTTCGTTACCTTTCCTATGTTTACATGAATCTGACTTCCAAGGAAATTTCATCGCTTCTCAACATCACCGTGGAAGCTTGCAGAAAACGAAAAGAACGTATCATTAAGAAAATGAATTTGCCGGAAGAAGTGGATTTATATAGTTATCTTTCAGGTATTTAGAAAAAATGTCACGGTTTTTCCGTGGCTTTGTCCTACTTATTCCGCTATTATTTTTTTTGTTTGACAATCTGAATTTGAAATTGCAGAAAATTAACAGAAAAAATCAACACATGAAAAACATTACACTTTTCTTCATCATTTTTCTGAGTTCATTTGGCTTTTCGCAATCACCATTTCAGGTGATCGGATCTGAGGAATTCGGAAGAATTTTTGATCTTACTTATGATAAAAGTATAGAGAATAAAGTTTATGCACTGACACTAGGCAATCATATCATTTCGTCAGATGATAATGGCCAGACTTGGGAAATTTTTTATTCTCATCCACAAGGAGATCTTGATGGTCTTAAGTTCATTGAGTCCGAAAACGCACTTAGTTTTTATTCGAAAAACACATCGAATTATTCACTGATGATTTATGACTTGACATCTCAAACCATCACAAAGGAATTTCAATTGCCATTTCAAAGTGCTGATGGTGAATGGATCAACAGTTATTCGATTTGGGAAAATGACACAGATGTAGCACTTGTAGGACAAGGATTCAAAATCGGAATTGCCAATTATGAAAAAGCGCAATACACCACTGATGGTGGCGAAACTTGGACAGAAGTTTATTATACAGTAGATAATTTCAATATTTTCCTAAACAATGTGGCCATCGATCCAGACGATTCCTCGAAACTATTTTTGATGCGAGGAAACGGTAATACAGATATTGACGGCGGACTTTTGATTTCTGAAGATGGCGGTCAAACTTGGACAGAAAAATTAGCTGGAATTGGATTCAAACCCATAGCTTTTCATCCTGAAAATTCAGGTGAAATCTGGGTGGGTTCAAGCCTTTTCGCTGGGACAAATCATTCACAAGGATTGTACAAATCCACTGACGGTGGAGAAACCTGGGATTTAATTCCAATTGCTTGGACTGATTATATTCTGGATTGCATCAACATAATCGAATTCAACCCTTCCAATCCCGATAATATCATTGTTTTAGAAGAAAATGAAGTAGCCATTTCAAATGACGGTGGTGCTACTTGGGATGTTAATGTTTATCCAAATGCTTATGACAATATTGAAGACTATTGTTACGGTCTGAAAGCTTCTTTCAATCCTTTTAATGAGGATGAACTGCTTATCAGTTCCAATTATTATCCGTTTTTCTCGACAGATAAAGGCGAAACCATGGAACGCGTGAAAACACCTTATTTTGTATCGGATGGGAACATAAAATTTTTCTCAAACGGCGAAGAAGCACATCTTTATTACGGTGCTCAGTTCGGATTTGTGCATAGAAATCTGCAAACCATGGAAGACAATGCCTATAACATAATGGCTTTGAATATGGTATCCAACTCGCCGGGAACAACGCTTCACATCGATCCAAAAATGGCAGGAAGAACTTTTTCTTTCAGCGGAGGTTTCATGGGAAGTTCTCTGAAAGTAAGCGATGACCACGGCGCTACGCAAAATCAGATTTTTATGATTTTTTCTAATGAATCCAATGTAGTGGCTTCTTTGCCGAATGAAACCAATATCGTTTGGGCAGCATTTTCTTCATTTGGAGAAAACGTTGAAATTCAGAGAATTGATTTCACGGACATGGACAACGTACAGACAGAAATGATCAATACACCACAAGCAGAAGGACGTGTCATGAATATCTTATTTGATGAAACCAATCCGGACAATGTAACCATTTCGCAAGGCGGTAGAATTTACAAATCCACCAACGGCGGAACAAGCTGGAGTGACAGCAGTGCTGGTCTGGAATCTTTGCACAACGTAAACGATTTGATTATGAAAATGGTAAAAAATCCATTGAATCCAAATCAATTAACTATTTCAAGTTCCGGCGGAATTTTCACTTCCCTTGACAATGGTGCAAATTGGGAAGCCATCAATTCCAGTTTTGCACACAATATTGCCCATTCACCTTATACAGACGGATACATAGTAGCAATGATTCATAATTCAAACGCTTCAGGTTTTGGATTGCGATTTACCAAAGATGGTGGTGAAACTTGGGAAACAGTTGATCCTGCTGATTTGTATTTCCTGAATTCAACGCAGGTTTTTACATCAACAGCCATCAATTTTGGAGAAGAATCTGCCGATATTTATATCGCAACTTCAGATTTGGGATTGGTAAAATTTGAACTGAATCTAGAAACGCTTTCAGTGAGCGATCCCGAATTTATTTCGGCTGATTTAACCACGATTTATCCAAATCCGGCAAAAGATTTTCTAAACATTGCATGCAAAGAAGAAGTCAAATCGGTTGAAATTTTCAATATGGCCGGACAAAAAATTCTGGTTGATAACCATACCGAAATAAATATTTCGCACTTGAACAAAGGAATTTATTTGGTCAGAATAAGTTTGGAGAGCGGGAAAACCGAAACCAAAAAACTGATTAAAAACTAAACTCAAATCACTCCCGGCACGTCCGGGAGTTTTTTTTGAGTTTTTTATGCAATGTCACAAAATGTCTTCGAAGAAATCATGTTTCAACAGAGGCGTCTGATTAATTTCACAAAAAAATAAATTATGATGAGATTAATACTTCATTTATCCATTTTGCTTGTAGGTTTTATAATTGCTTTGATGCCTATCAAAGGAAATGCACAATTCGAAGAAACCATAAAACTTACAGGTGATCGTGAGGAGCGAGCTGAATTCGGAACCTCAGTAGCATTGAATGATGAATTTGCGGTGGTAGGCGCTTCGCGTGAAAGTATTGCAGCAGGAGCAGCTTATGTTTTCATGAAGTCAGATTCCGGATGGGAGTTCGCACAGAAAATTACGGCGAATGATGCGGCGGAAATGGCAGAATTCGGTGGTGGAATGAAACTCGGTGAGAATTTTCTTGCCATCGCTTCGGGGAGAGCCGATATCGGAACTGCTTTACGAGCCGGAGCCATTTATATTTATGACCTGGCAGAAAATAATTTCGAATTCAATTCAAAACTAATTGCTTCTGATTATAGCGATGGTGCATTACTTGCAGTAAATCCGACTTCCATGGATGTTTTTGAAAATACAATCCTTGCCGGTGCACCGGGAACTGACAACTGGTCTGGAGCAGTTTATATATTTGAGCGCGAAGGAAATAATTGGTCAGAAACTCATAAAATTACTGCCCCTGAAGAAATTCCTTACATCAACTTCGGAATAGGGGTGAGTATTTCGGGTAATTATATGGTTGCAGGTGCAAGCGGTGAAAACAACGGTGCCGGAACGGCTTATATTTATGAAAAATCCGATGCAGGAAACTGGGAATTTGTCCAGAAAATCCAGGCGTCAGATGCGCAGTCCAATACTTATTTCGGGAATTCCATCAGTCTTTCAGGAAATCAAATGGTAATTGGGGCTTACGCCGAAGGACACCCGGGAACAAATTTGGCTGCAGCCTATGTTTTTGAAAGAAATGAGGAGGGAAACTGGATTGAAATCCAGAAAATTTCCGGTCCGGATGCAAATGAAGATACTTATTTTGCATGGATGGTGGAGATGAATGAAAACCGTATGGCGATTACCGCTCCGCATGTTTACGGACTTGAAACCGGAAAGGTTTTCATTTACGAAAAAACAGATGATGGAACCTGGGAAGAAGTTCAGATGATTGTTCCGGAAGAAGATATAATCGAAGATTTCTTTGGTTGGAGTGTGGCGATGAACTCTGACGAAATTATCATTGGTGCACCACGTGATCACTTTGATGCAAACGGTGAAAACGATATGATGGATGCCGGTTCGGCTTTTATTTTTACGGATAACAATTTGGGGATTTCAGAAGAAAATTTCTTAATTTCGGCAACGGTTTATCCGAATCCTGCTAAGAATTTAATTCATATTGAATCTTCTGAACGGGTTCAGCTGGTAGAGGTTTATTCGGTTACAGGTCAGAAAATTATAACCGAAAAAGATGTATCGGTTGATATTTCGGCTTTGCCAAAAGGAAATTATTTCATTAAAATAAAAATGAGTTCAGGAAATACAAAAACCCTGAAATTCATTAAAAATTAACCTTATCATTCATTTGATAAGACAGTTGGTTAGGGAAGACCCGGATGCTATGTCCGGGTTTTTTATATTTCCAATTGTACATAGAAACCTTCGTGACCACGAACATTCCAGGCAGTGCCATCTTCAAAAATCCAATACTGACCCTTGATTCCTACCAATGTCCCTTCAAATTCGCGTTGCTTCAAAAGGTTGAGTGTTTTGATTTTTTCGGGATAATGCAGCACCGGATATTCAAATGTGTAAATCGAATTATCGGCCGAATAAAACCTTAATTCTTCTTTGGGAATATAAACTTTAAACAAATCTTTTTGCTGAATCAAATCTACTTCCAATACTTCATTCCTGAGCATTCGTAAATAATTAATCTTATCAGAAACATGGTTTTTCAAAGCGACTTCAATCACGCCGGCTTCGTATCGGTTGTCAGTTTTGGCCAGAATCGTGGAATAGGAAGCGCCTTGGTCAATCCATCTCGTCGGAATTTGGGTTGCTCGCGTTACTCCGACTTTCATTTCGGAAGCAACCGCCAGATACACGATGTGCGGCTGAAGTTCAAATTTCTTTTCCCATTCCAAATCCCGTTTAGCAATGCCCAGATGCGCCGTGGAAAGTTCGGGGCGCAAGATGTTTTCATTGGCTTCCGGAACCGTAAAAAAACAATTTTTGCAATATCCCATACGGTAAATCTGATAATCAAGACCACAGTTAAGACACTGATTGTGTAGATGGGTGATCTTGATTTTTTTGCCCAATTGCTGGTTAACATCTAGAAAATCATCTTTCAGATTTAAATAATAACGAATCGGATTTCCGTTTTCGGTAATCATCTTGCGAATCTGCCCTTCAAAAGTCATTGTTTTCTTTTAAATTTGCTATAAAAGTAAGAAAATATGCCGGCACAGGGATTGGTCAATAAAGTAATGGAACTTCTGATGAGCAAAAGGATGCGTCAGATTGAGAATTTTATTAAAAATCCGATTGAAACCCAGGAAAATATTTTATTCAACAACCTTTCCATCGCCCGAAATACCGAATACGGCAAGCTTTACGGTTTCAATGAAATTGACTCGACAAATGAGTTTCAATCAAGAGTTCCGCTTGTCAAATATGAAGATTTCGAACCTTTTATCGAAAAGGCGCGGAAAGGCGTTCCCGATGTTTCCTGGAAAGGAAAAATCAAGTGGTTTGCCAAATCTTCGGGCACCACAAATGCCAAAAGCAAATTCATTCCCATTAGTGAAGAATCTTTGGACGACTGTCATTATGCCGCCGGCAAAATGATGTTTGCCATTTATCTGCACAACCATCCCGACACCGAAATTTTCAAAAATAAAAATTTGCGATTGGGGGGGAGTAGCGAAATTTATCAGAAATACGACACGCTTTTCGGGGATTTATCCGCGATTTTGATTGATAATCTTCCTTTTTATGCCGAATTACGGAATACGCCCAACAAACAGATTTCCCTCATGACTGAGTGGGAAACCAAAATGAAAGCGATTTCCCAAGCGGTAATTCAGGAAGACATTGGTTGCCTCACGGGCGTTCCCTCATGGATGCTTGTTTTGCTGAACAATATCTTGCAGGAAACTGGAAAAGCGAAACTGGATGAAGTCTGGCCAATGCTCGAAGTCTTTTTCCACGGCGGAATCAGCTTTAAACCTTATGAAGAAAACTACCGGAATCTGACCCATAAAAAACTGAATTTCTACGAAATTTACAATGCTTCTGAAGGGTTTTTCGGGATCCAGGATCAAAGCGACTCCAAAGATTTGTTGCTGCTTTTGGACAATGGAATATTCTACGAATTCATCCCGATGGAAGAATTCGAATCTGATAATCCCAGAATTGTTCAGTTACAGGATGTGGAAATCGGGAAAAATTATGCCATTGTGATTACTACAAATGGCGGTTTGTGGCGTTATATAATTGGTGATACCGTGAAATTTACTTCCAAAGATCCGTTCCGGATTTTGGTGTCGGGGCGAACCAAACATTTCATTAATGCATTTGGCGAAGAGCTCATCATCGAAAATGCAGAAGAAGGACTGAAACGTGCTTGTCGCGCGACAGGAGCCATTGTAAAAGAGTTTACGGCCGCACCTATTTATATGGAAGGAAATGAAAAAGGTGCTCACGAATGGTTGATTGAGTTTGAAAAAATACCGGAAGACATTGAGAAATTCACTGAATTATTGGATAATTCCCTGCAGGAATTAAATTCGGATTATGAAGCCAAACGATATAAAAACATCACACTCAATCAATTAAAGCTAAACATTGCACGTGAGAATTTATTCTTTGAATGGCTGAAATCCCGCGGTAAGCTGGGGGGACAAAACAAAGTACCCCGATTAGCCAATTCCAGAGAGTTTTTAGATCCTTTACTGGAGATGAACAGATAAAAAAACAGCACAAAATCTTTGTGCTGTACTATTTAATTAATTTAAAATGCTGATGATCAGTCATTCAAATCCTCTTCTATATCTTTCATTCGGTCTTCGGCTTTTTGGGTAATTTCGTCAACTTCTTCATCAAGCTTGGCAATATTTTCAGAAACTTTTTCCTCGATTTCGGTGGTTTTTTCTTTCAGCTCCTGAACAACTTCCTCAGTTTTTACTTCGGTTTCCGCAGCCAGATTTTGTGCTGAATCTTTCACATCTTCCGCTACATCTTTGGTTTTGTCTTCCGCTTTGTCAGCTGCACCTGAAACTGCTTCTTTTGCATCTTCAAAAGTATCTTTGGCTTTCTCAGAGAGATTTTCCGCCGCATCTTTGGTGTCTTCCCAAACATCTTCTGCTTTATCTTTTACATTTTCCCAGGTTTCGGAAGCCTTCTCTTTTGCTTCACTTGCGGCTTCTTTGGTATCTTCCCAGACATCGGCCGCTTTTTCCTTTAAAGTGGAAGCCGCTTCCTTGGCTTCTTCTGCAATTTTTCGTCCGGTTTCTTTAATTTCAGATTTTGCATCGGCCGTTTTATCACCAGATCCGCCAAATAAATTTTTAAAAAATGAACCTAATCCCATTTCACGATTTTTTTAAGTTAATAATTAACTAATTTAATCAGAATGAATCAATTATACAAACTAATTAATTTAGCAGGCAAAATGGTTTCATCTTTGTAGATTTGTATGATTCAATTTTAAAAATTAAACAAAGGATTTGGAACTGCTTAAAAAAGTTTCTTGGGATGCAAAAAAGTATGGAAAATTTTCTCCGCTGATTCGGGATTACCTGAACGGTGCGGAAGAAACTTTTTCACTCTACGCAGAATTCCCTTCCGAATCCGGTTTGATTTCACAGGCAAAAGAAAAATTACAGAACTATCAGCATCGGGAAGTTACGTACCAGGCTTTAAAAAATCAGTTATCAAATCTGGGTTTAAGTCTGAAACAAACAGAAAATCTCGAGAAATTCAGACTTTCAAATTCAGTGACGATTACTACGGGACATCAGCTAAATCTGCTGACCGGACCTTTGTATTTTTTTCATAAAATCCTTCAGGTTTTGAAATCCTGTGAAGTAATGAACCAAAATCATCCCGAATTTAATTTCATTCCGGTTTTTTGGATGGCGACGGAAGATCATGATTTTGAGGAAATCAATCATTTTTATTTCAAAAATCAAAAGTTTGTTTGGCAGAAAGAAGCTGTCGGCGCAGTCGGAAGATTGAATTTGGATGGTATCGAAACGGTTTTCCAAAATTTCTTTCAATATCTTCCTGAATCTTTAAATGCGAAGTCTTTACGCGAACTGATTGAAAGTTCTTATCTCAGTTCCAAAACCCTGACCGAAGCCACGAAAAAATTGGTTCATCAGCTTTTTGGCGAAAGGGGACTTTTGCTGATTGACGGGGACGACAAGGAACTTAAGAAGTTAATGATTCCGGCATTTGAAGAGGATTTGCTGGAAAATACGGCTTTCCAAATCATTGAAAAAACAAATCAAATTCTATCAAAAAATAATTATTCGATTCAGGTAAATCCACGTGAAATCAATTTGTTTTATTTGGGCGAAGGAAACATACGCGAGCGAATTGTTTTGGAGAATGGAAGTTATCAAATTTTGAATTCAGCTTTCAGCTTTTCTAAAGAAGAAATTCTGCAAGAATTAAATTCAAATCCCGAAAAATTCAGTCCGAATGTGATTTTGCGTCCGCTTTATCAGGAAACGATTCTGCCCAATATTTGTTACATCGGTGGAAGCGGCGAAATCGCCTATTGGCTTCAGTTGAAGGCGTTTTTTGATTCGCAAAATGTATTATTTCCGATGATTTCGGTTCGGAATTCTTTATTGTTATTGAGCGAAAAACAGCATTCGAAACTTGAAAAATTAAATCTAGGTTACGAAGATTTATTTTTGCCTTTGTATGAATTGGTCAATCAAAACGTTCGCGAAAATTCTGATTCCGATATTGATTTTGAGGTTTATGAATCACAGTTGCAAAAAATCTTTGACGAACTGGACACGAAAGCTACCCAAACTGACGTTAGTTTCTCTAAGATGGTCAACGCACAGCGTACCAAACAACTGAAAGGACTTGAAAAAATGAAAAAACGGCTTTTGAGAGCCGAAAAAATAAAACATTCCGAGCGTGTGGAACGCATCGAAACACTCTACTCAGAACTCTTTCCCAACGGTAATCTGCAGGAAAGAATCACAAATTTCTCAGAATTCTGGCTGGAATATGGTCTGGATTTAATTGAAATGATTTACTATGAAATTCAACCGGTTGAGTTCCGTTTCACGATAAAAACATTACCTTAACAGAAAGAATTGTATTTTTGTTTTCTAAATTTGGACAGATGAGAAAAGCGTTTTGGGCATTTCTGTTTTTTATGATGGCGGGAGTTTTATTCGCACAGGAAAAAACACATACAGTACAAGCAAAAGAAACCGTTTACGGTATTTCAAAACAATACGGCGTTTCACAGGACGCTTTGAAAAAGGCGAATCCTTTTTTAAATGAAAGATCACTTCAAATAGGCGATGTGCTGGTAATTCCGGGAAAATCAGATGGATCTATTAAGCCTGTCGTTACAAAAGTGGAGCCAGAAACACCTTCACAACCATCTAAACAAACCACTGAAGTCATCATTCCCAAAGAGGATGCAAATTATATTTACCACGAAGTTAAACCCAAACAAACCCTTTATACACTTACCCGCGAATACGGAATCAGTGAAGAGGCGTTGAAAAGCCTGAATCCCCAATTAGAACAAGGATTAAAAGCCGGTGATATCATCAGATTTCCAAAGAAAAAATCAACCAACGGACAGGAAGAAATCGTTCCCGCAGGAATGCACAAAGTTCAGCGTGGAGAAACGGTTTTCTCGCTTACCAATATGTTTGGGGTTTCTGAAGATGAATTCTATATCGCAAATCCTTCTGTGCAAAGCGAAGGATTGAAAGTTGGTTCCTATATCCATATTCCGAAAAAAGGAAAAACCACGGCTGTAATTCAGGATGGATTTATCGAACACAAAGTAAAACAGGGCGAAACGGTTTATTCGCTTACGCGGCTTTACAAAGTTTCTTTTGCTGACTTGATGAAGCATAATCCTGAGCTCCGTGACGGACTGAAAGTTGGAATGGTGCTGAAAATTCCTTTGCAGGACGGAGCCAACATCATCAAAGCGCCGGGAGAAATCAAAAGAATTAACGACAACGAAATCAACATAGCGCTGGTTTTACCTTTCCATCTGAATAATCCACAGGCAAGTTCGCAGGAAAAGAATATTTCCACCGATATTTTAATCGGAGCCAAAATGGCGCTGGATTCACTTGCCCGAAAAGGAAAACAAATCAATCTGAAAGTTCTGGATTCAGAAAATCAGTCGGCATCACTTGAAAATCTGATTGTGAACACCGATTTCTCAAAATTTGACGTAGTAGTTGGACCTTTGTTTGCTTCGAATTTTAAATCGATGGCCAATATGCTGGCTGGTTCGGGAATTGCACTGGTTTCGCCTTTGAGCAATTCAGATGATCTGAAAGAATTGGAAAATGTAATCATCGCCACACCGAGTGATGAAGCCATTGCAGATGCTATCATTGACGAAATCAAAGCCAATTACAAAGGTCAGCAAATCCAGATTCTGACCGATGACAGACATTCTGGACTTGCAGATTATGTATCTGCTAATCTGAAAAAGAAGATTTCCGGAGCGGAAATAAGCATTACAAAAGATGCCAACAAACTCGTGCAGAAATCTGAAACCGTTGATGAGAAACTAAGCGACGGAACCCTTGTGAAAAAAGAATATTTCACACCGATTATTACAGTTTTGGTCTCGGACAATAATAATTTAGGAACTTCTTATGTAAACAAAATCAAAACGATGGATGCCGAAAATCTACAAGCGTATGGTATCAAATTCGTTTCGGCTTATGATATTTACAACGATAAAAATTCGGCCAACATCGCGGCATTGAAAAACATAGGATTTGCGTTCAGTACTGTAAATCTGGTTAATATTTATGGTGCGGGCGAACGTGCTGCACTACAGAAATTCCTGGATGTTTATTGTGTAACACCCAATGAATACCAGCAAATCGGATTTGATGTTTTCTATGATTTGGTAGAAAGAATGAACAACCGCGGTGATGTTTTGAATTCACTCGGGACTGAACAAACCCGTTTGGCTACGAAATTCAAATATGAAAAAGAAGGAAAAGCGTATGTGAACAAAGCGGTGCGTGTTGTGCGTTTGTTTGTCAAAGCTGATGAATCTCCAGATGATGTGGGTGATATTAAAGATTAGTAAATGAAAGGGATTTTAAAGCTTTTAGGTTTTATTCTTTTATTTTTTTTCTTTAAAGAAGTCACTTATTTAATTATCGAGGTAAATTTAAATAAGAACGCATCGTTTCTGAAAGTTTTATCAGCATTTCATTTGCAATTATTAATTTTTATTTACACCATTATTTTGTGTGTGATTTTTTATATGCTGGAGCATCTTTTAAATGATTTAAAGCCCTACTTAAGTTATATTTTTAGTTTTATAATTGTGAGTTTAAGTCATGTTATCAGCATGTTTGCTATAGGCTGTTTTTTTCTAAAAAATCTTATTTATCTGGAACTTAATGACTTCTATAAGATTTTTGGAATCTCATTTATATTATTTCTTTTAATATGCCTTCTCTTTTATAAGATTTTAAATGGAGTACTTTTAGATAAGCTTAGGAAATTATAATTTAAAACCTCGCCTGAATCTGAACATTTCCGGTATGAATGGTTTTGTTTTCTTCGGTTTTTCTACCATCATAACTGATATTTACGCTTAAAAATGAATTGAGTTGTCTTTGCAACATGAGTTGCCAAACGAAGTTATTTCCGGGTTTGAGTCCTTCCATCATTTGGTTTCCTACCACGGATTGTGCATTTCCGATGAAGCGGTTGTTGATGTAATTAAAACTTCCAAGCAATGAGGATTTGGAGCCGTCATTCCATTGAATTTCTGCCCCCAGATTAGATTGATTGAGGCTTTCTTCGCCCGTTCGATTGGATTTATTTTGATAAGTATAATTGAGCGCTGCGCTGAATTTGCTTTCGACCTGATAAGAAATCTGGGGTTTCAGTCGCCAGGATTCAATGATGAAACGGCGGCTTTCAAACAAATCGGAACGGCTTTGGGTACGGATGTTCTCGCCTTCCGCGAGGAAATAAAAATTGTCCCAGGGTCTGTATTTGGCGTTTAATAAATGACTTTTTGAATCTCTGGATTCGGTTCCGGTAAAAACAAAACTTTTGGTTTCCTGCTGGGAATAAGTGTAGCTGGAAGACCATTTGTATTGTCCGCCCTGATTGAAATTAAGACTGCTTCGCATACTCTGCATTTTGCTCAGCATATTATCTGAATCAACAAAAGGATTCCATTCCAGCGTTTTTCCTTCTTTTAGTAATGAATTACTTGATTGAAGTGAACTTTGGAGCATCCATCTTCCTAGAAATTTATTTTCTGAATTAAGTAATTCCTTGGGTTTCAGGCGGAGTGAAAAATTGAAATTGTTTTTGTTGGTTTTGACATATTCAAGTGTGTTGGTATAAACCCTGATGTAATTGGCTTCGTCCTGATATTCAGCAACTTCAAATTCGTCAAGTTGTTCAAGTCCGTCGCCGTTGTAGTCTGTCCATTTGTAAATTCCGGTTCCGTCGGTGACTTTCACATATTCAAATTCACGTTGAGGTTCTACACCGCTCCCCAATTCATAAAAAGCATTGACCACCATTCCGCCACGCAGAAAACTTCTGTACCAACGGATGTTTCCGGTGATGTAATTTTCGTGCGGATGGTCTTCAAAAATATAATCCACCGAACGGTAATGCGCCATCATTTCCAAACGTTGTTCCTGTTTGTTGATAAGTTTTGACTGCAAAATCAGTCCGTTTGATTTGGTCAGTCGTTGCATAATTCCCAAACGCATAGAGTCGTCACGACGGTTATAAAAAGTCAGTTGGGCGTGGATTTTTGCAGTATCGCCAATTCCCGCCATCGCCTGAATTTCGTCCCAGCGGAAGGAAAGATTGGAAAGGTTGTTTCCTTCGGAAAAGTTGAGGTGGTCTTCAATTTCGTTGACTTCGCCGGCATATTGAGCGCCCACCCAAATCGATTTCCAAAGTTTTCTTTTGGCCAGCGCCTGATAACGTAAAAACTGTGATTTATCGGGTTCCAAATCAGGATTAATCAGGCTTTTATTTTCCGCATTCAACAAAGAGAAACTGGCTTGTGCATAATTTTTCCCGGACTGATAATTCAGATTCAAATCGTTTTTCACGCCATTGTACTGCGCCTGGTTTTGCAGATAATGCAAATTATAATTCATCTTCAATGAATCCTGATAACTGCTCACCAAACCGACTCTTAAATACGTCTGATTGGCTTCTGAAAGTTCGTCTTTCAGGTTAAAATCACGGGTAAACTCTACCGATCTTAAACGCTGAATGGAATTAAAGTTTTTCTGAATATAAGAGAATTCAAGTTGTGGCTGAAGTTTCCACGTATTGAACTCAAAATTCTGATTTCCGTAAATTCTTCCGGCCAGCCCTACATTTTCGCCATCATCTTTGTCTGAAAATAGATTCAGGTCTTCATTACTCATTCCCAGATCAATGCCGATGATTCCATTTTTTAATTTATACTGCGAATTTAGTGTGTAAAGTTGTAGTCTTTTGGGCGGAATCAATTGGCGGATCGGTTCATAATTCCCTTGTGGAATTCCGTCAACCGGCGGCACATATTGAAAGATTTTTCCGTTGATTTCTACATTGGACTGAATATAATTTCCATTATTGTTTCCGGTGTAGGTAAAGGTTACCTGATAGAGTTCTTCTTCGGGATTATCAGAGAATTCAAAAATTTCGATGCCGTCAATGATAATTTTCCGATATAAATTTTTGTCGGGATCGTATTCAGTCAGAACAGCCGTTGTATTGTACATTTCATCGGGATTATTTCCGGCATCGGCAAGAATTTGTTTATCAGCATCGCTGAGGTTTTCATTTAGCGGATTATTTTTGGAGTCACCATTTGAATAAAAATGTCCGGCAATTCTGAATTTTTCCGATTCGTGTTCTACGCCGGCATACATCAGAAACTGCGAATAGCTTCGGTTGGCATAAAGATATTCGACTGTAATTCGTGAATTATCGGTAATCAGTCGGTTGCTGGTAAAGGTAAGTTCGCCGGTATTGTAATTGATGACATAATCCTGATTTTCGCCGCGGGTCATTAGTACGCCATCCAGATAAACCCTCTCACTCCCCGAAACGATGATGATATACAATTCGTTATTGTTTCCTGAAAGCCTATACGGTCCCTGATTCCCATTCTGACCCACAATTTTTTTGGTGGCGAATTCTCCGCGCGTGACGCTTCCAGCGACCTGAACTCTTGTTTTGGAGTCATTGTTGTGCGTCAGTTCAGTGCCGACCTGTAAACCTGTTACCTTTTGATTGAAATTTCCAAAAAAGTCGTTTTCCTGAATCAGATCAATGTGCCCTGCGCGGATTTTCGAATTTTTATTGAATAATTCGACATAAACTTTATCAAATTCCTGTAATTGTTGCGTATAACCGTCCGCCTGAATCGGGACATTATTGTCTGAAATCACAGCATTAATCCCGATTTCTTCGGTCAAATTTCCGGTGAGCTGTAAATCCAAAGAGGATTGAACCGAAGCGCTTTGATTGTTCCCAAAACGAATTCCCCGAACCAATGAACCCCGGCTGTTGAGTCCGTCAAAAGGTTTTCGAATCTCTCTCAAATCTTCGCCATAAGCATAATATTTATGTTCCTGAGTAGGCTCAATGATAAGCGCTGTATCTTTGGAAAATACCGAAGTGCGTTGCAAATCAGGATGAATGTAATAAGAGACAAATAGTTTTTGTCCTTTTAAACTTTCATCAAAAATAATTTCGCCTTTGGCAAAATCAATTTGATAAAACAATTCGGAAATGGGATTTCCGGCTTCGTCCCTAATCATGAATTTATCGGGCAAAATCACTCCGGCATTGAGCTGAACCGTATCGGAAACGCTGATAGAATCCTTTCTGAAGTTATCATTCTCCCAATCCGGCACCTGAGCCGAAACACTCAGGAAAAAGATAAACAGAAAAAGAGATATGTAAATTTTTGACGACAACTTCTGGATTTATAGTACAAATAACGGAAATTTGACGTTTGTCGTACACCTTATCTGTAACAAAGCCGAATTATTGCAACTTATAAAAAAACTCTGTTTATGAAAACACTGCTTCGACTGGAAAATCTGGGACTTTTTATTTTATCGATTTATTTGTTTTCGCTTTTGGATTTTCCTTGGTGGGCATTTCCCGCCTGTCTTTTGTTGCCCGATTTAAGTATGATCGGATATGCCTTTGGAAATAAATTTGGGGCAATGCTTTATAATTTTTTCCATCATCAATTATTGGCGGTTGTGGTTTATCTGATTGGGATTTATTTTCATTCGGAATGGATACAGTTTGTGGGAATAATTTTATTGGCCCATTCGGTAATGGATCGGATTTTCGGATACGGACTTAAATATTTTTCCAGCTTCAAAGACACACATTTGGGTAAAATCGGCCCTTCTAACTGACGGAATTAATGTAAATTCAGTCAGTCAACTGACGGAATTAACGTAAAATCAGTCAGTTGATTGACTGAATTAACAAAATTTACGTAATTTTGTAGTGAAATAGAACGTCAGAAAATGGCCTATCGCTACAAAAGAGCATTATTAAATGAGTTTGAAAAGAAAGTCAGACCCAATAAAGTATTGATTTTATTAGGCGCACGTCGTGTGGGAAAAACCAAGCTCATTCAGGATTATCTGGAAACCATTCCCAAAGAAAAATACTTATCACTGAACGGTGAGGACGTAAACGATGCAGAATTATTGCGCGAACGTTCGGTTGCTAATTACAAACGTCTTTTGGACGGAATTGAAATTCTGGCGATTGATGAAGCTCAGCACATTCCCGAAATCGGATGGATTTTGAAATTAATCGTGGACTCTATTGATGGCATCAAGATTATCGCCACAGGATCATCTATGTTTGATATGGCCAATAATCTGGGTGAACCTTTGGTCGGAAGAAAAAATACACTTTACCTTTTTCCGTTGTCGCAAATTGAATTTTCTCAATTCGAAAATCACAAAGAAACCACCGAAAATCTGGAACAAAGACTTTTATTTGGCGGCTATCCCGAACTGGAACAATATCCGGACTGGGAAGAAAAACAAGAATACCTGAACGAAATCATCAGTTCGTATTTGCTGAAAGATATTTTAATCTACGACGGAATTAAAAATTCAGCCAAAATTTACGATTTGCTCAAAATGATTGCTTTTCAAGTTGGGAAAGAAGTTTCCTTGCAGGAATTGGGCAATCAGTTACAGATTTCAAAAAACACCGTAGAACGCTATCTGGATTTGCTTTCCAAAGTTTTTGTTTTGTACAAAATAAATGGTTTCAGCCGAAATTTACGCAAGGAAATCACCAAATCGAGCCGATGGTATTTTTACGATAACGGCATTCGGAATGCATTAATCAATAATTTTAACCGACTGGATATGCGCAATGATGCGGGCGAATTATGGGAAAATTATATTGCTTACGAACGAATTAAAAAGCAAAATTATCAGAAACTTAAAAAAGAAAATTATTTCTGGCGAACTTACGATCAGCAAGAACTGGACTGGGTAGAAACCGAAAACGAGTCCATCGCCGGATTTGAATTCAAATGGAATGAAAACCGAAAACCGAAAATTCCAACCGCTTTTGCAAAGGCTTATCCCGATGCTTCTTATGAATTAATTCATCCCAAAAACTATCTCGATTTTATTACATAAAAAAACCTACAGGAGAACTGCAGGTTTTCATTATCCGAAATTTCGGGTTTATTTTTTACCATTGAAACAATGGACGAGAAGACATCATTTCAGTAACTTTATCGCCCACCGCTTCCAAAACGGTATCATTGTCTCTGTTCATCAAAGCTTCATCGATCAGATCTGCAACGGTTTGCATATCATTTTCCTTCAAGCCACGCGTTGTAATCGCAGCAGTTCCCAAACGAATTCCCGAAGTCGTAAACGGAGATTTATCGTCAAAAGGAACCATGTTTTTGTTACAAGTGATTTCGGCTTTAACCAATGTGTTTTCTGCCTGACGACCTGTGATATCTTTGTTTCGTAGGTCAATCAACATCAAATGATTGTCAGTTCCGCCCGAAACGATTTCGTACCCGTGCCCCACCATTGCTTTGGCCAAAGCCTGTGCGTTTTTGGTCAGTTGAACTGCGTATTCCATATATCCATCCGACAGCGCTTCTTCAAAAGCAACTGCTTTCGCAGCGATGACATGTTCCAAAGGACCACCCTGAGTTCCCGGGAAAACCGCCATATTCAGCAGCTGAGACATCATTTTGATTTCTCCTTTTGGCGTTGTTTCGCCCCATGGGTTTTCAAAATCTTTACCCATCATGATGATACCTCCACGTGGCCCACGAAGGGTTTTATGCGTAGTAGAAGTTACAAAATGACAATGCGGAATCGGGTCATTTAGAATTCCTCTGGCAATTAAACCTGCCGGGTGCGCAATATCGGCCAACAACAATGCGCCTACTTCGTCTGCTACTTCACGGAATTTCGCAAAATCCATATCGCGCGAATAAGCCGAAGCACCGCAGATAATCATTTTGGGTTTTTCTTTCAGTGCAGTTTGGCGCATCGCTTCATAATCAATCCTTCCAGATTCTTTATCTACACCATAGAAACAAGTTTGATAAAGCATTCCGGAAGAACTCACCGGTGAACCATGCGTCAAATGTCCGCCGTGTGAAAGATCCAATCCCATTATTTTATCGCCCGGTTTCAAACAAGCCAAGTAAACAGAAGCATTTGCTTGTGAACCACTGTGGGGTTGAACGTTTGCATACTCCGCATTGAATAAATGCTTCAGCCTTTCGATGGCCAAAGTTTCGATTTGATCTACTACTTCGCATCCGCCATAGTATCTTTTGCCAGGATAACCCTCTGCATACTTATTGGTCAAAATTGACCCCATTGCTCTCATGACGTTGTCACTCACGTAGTTCTCAGATGCAATTAGCTCCAAACCAACGGTTTGTCTTTCTCTTTCATCTTCAATCAAATCGAAAATAATATCTTGTGCCATTATAAAAATTTTAATTAACAAAAATACTGAATTTATCTTAGTTTTATATGATGAAAACGCTTTTTGCAATAGGACTTATGTCAGGTACTTCGCTCGACGGATTGGATATTTGTTACGTTCGATTTGATCTTCCGGATTACCAATTCGAAATTCTAAAAGCGGAAACGATTTCTTATCCATCGGAATGGGAAGAAAAACTAAAAAACGCCATTCATCTTTCTGCAGAAGAAATCACCAAACTTGATTTTGATTACGGGATTTATTTAGGTCAAATCACCAAAGAATTCATTCAAAATCATCAAATTCAAAGCCTTGATTTTATTGCTTCACATGGCCATACGGTTTTTCACAATCCGACGAAAAACTATACACTTCAAATCGGAAAAGGACAAGGGATTTTCGTCAAAACAGGCATCAAAACTATTTTTGATTTTCGCTCGCAAGATGTTCTGATGGGCGGTCAAGGAGCGCCATTGGTACCGATCGGAGATCGATTTCTTTTCAAAGAATTTGATGCTTGTTTAAACCTCGGCGGTTTTTCAAATATTTCTTTTGAGCGAAATTCAACTCGGATTGCCTTTGATATTTGTCCGGTGAATATTGTTTTGAACAAATTGACAGAACAAATTGGGAAACCTTACGATAAAAATGGTGAAATAGCAGGTTCTGGAAAAATTGATTTGAACTTATTAGAAGAGTTAAATCAATTGGATTATTACAAGAAAACCCATCCCAAATCATTGGGAATCGAATGGTGCAATGAGAAAATTTATCCAATAATTGAAAAATATCCACTAAAAACGGAGAATATAATTTCCACATTTACGGAACATATCGCCGAACAAATTGCTGTGGTTTTGAATCAAAATTCGATTCGAAATGTATTCATTACGGGTGGTGGCGCATACAATGTTTTTCTAATTGAACGAATTCAAACCAAAACGGATTGCCAAATTATTTTACCCGAAAAACAAATCATCGAATACAAAGAAGCCTTGATATTTGCTTTTATGGGATTGTTGCGACTGGAGAAAAAAATAAATGTACTGGCTTCGGTTACAGGAGCAAGAAAAGACCATAGTTCTGGAACGGTCATTTCCTAAATTTTTTGTTATTTTTATCAGATGAACAAACGAATTGTCCTGGTTGACGATAATCATTTCCTTACGAAAGTAATCGGAGAAAAATTATCTTTTTTTGAGGATTTAAAACTCAAATTTACTTCAGTGAATGGAAAAGATTTGTTAGAAAAACTGGAAAATGATTCGGTTGTAGATTTGATTTTGATGGACATCGAAATGCCGGAAATGAACGGAATCGAGGCGACAGCAGAAGTCAAAAAACGCTATCCTCAGATCAAAATCGTGATGCTGACCGTGTTTGACAACGATGAAAACATCTTCAACTCCATCAAAGCCGGAGCTGACGGATATTTATTAAAAGAAGTCGACCCAAAAACCTTGTATAACGGTATCAACGAAACGCTCAACGGCGGCGCTGCCATGACACCGTCCATCGCTTTAAAAACTTTAAAGCTTTTACGAAATCCGTTTGAATTTAAAAGTCCGGAAAAAGAAGAAGAAATAAAACTTTCTTCTCGGGAAATAGATGTTTTGGAACAATTGAGCAAAGGATTGAGTTATACAGTCATTGCTGAAAATCTATTTTTATCGCCCAGCACTGTCCGCAAACACATCGAGAACATCTACAAAAAACTACAAGTTCACAACAAACTCGAAGCCATCCAAAAAGCCGAACGAAATAATTTGATTTGAACCCTTCGACTCAGCTCAGGGTGACAAATGTTGGGTGTAAAAACATCATAGTTCGTAAATCGTAAATCGTACTTCGTAAATCAAAATACGTCAATTGCCTTATTGAACCGCAAAGGTCATCCTACTAAATTTGTCTTCATAAACATCAAAAAAACTACAACTATGAAAACAATGAAACAATCTTACCTATTTATTCTTACGCTTTTTATAGCTTCTGTATTTACCTTTTCATGTAAAAGCGATGACGATGGCGGCGGCGGTGGAAGTGCTGCTGAAGGAACAATCACTGCAAAAATAGATGGCGATGGATTTACATCTGTAGAAATGGCAACGTTTGCTACGATTAGTGGAGGTTCCATTCAGATCCAAGGTAATACAGGTGGAACTTCAAGTAAAGCAATTGTCATGACCATTACCAGTTATGATGGTGTAGGAACATATCCAATTGGAGGTGGAGCAAATGTTTTTAATGTCGCTTCTTATGTCGAAACAGAAGTAGATTTATCCGATCCTACCAATCCAAACGTAGTTACTTGGGCTGCACCCTATGATGACACCCAGGTAGGAGAAATCAACATTTCTGAAGTGAACGACACTAATATTAAGGGAACTTTCTCTTTTAAAGCAAAAAACGAAGCACAAAACATCAAAAATATCACAGAGGGTTCTTTTAATATCGCCCTGAACTAAGCCTGAAATTCAATTGAGTTTTTCTAAAAGCCCTAACTCTACCTAAAAATTAGAGAACTCAAATGGTAGTATGCAAGAAATTCAAATTTAGACCAAATTGTTTAAATTTGGATTTCGGCTGCCATTTTTGATCGCTGAATCTCTACAACTCACAAAAACTAACGTACATGAACCGGTCGCTGTCCTTTTTCATTTTGATTTTCTGGATATTTCATTCCGGTGCATTTGGACAAAACCTCCAAAAAAAAGACAGTTTGGTCAAAGTTCTTCAGTCAAACAAAGACATTGATCAAAGAACCGCAACCCTCCTCCAATTGTCCATTTTCTATGATGCGACCGATTTGGAGAAATCCCTAGACTACGCAAAAAAAGCCTTAAAAGAAGCTAAAAAAAAGAAAACACCAACGGTTCTTTCTGAAACTTATAATAATTTGGCAAATGTTTACGAATACAAAAGCCAAACCGATTCTTCGTTGATTTATCACGAAAAAGCACTTGATTTAAGATTGAAATCAGATGATTTTACTAAAATCGGTGATTCTTATAATAACATCGGTATCGCTTATGATAAATTGGGCAATTTCCCGAAATCACTAGAGCATTATTTCCTTGCTTTGCGCAATTATGAAAAAGAAAAAGATTTGGAAAAACAAGCCATGGTTTTGTCCAACATCGGGATCGTTTATAAAGCACAAAAAGAATACGAGAAAACCCTTGATTATTATCAAAAAGCACATAGAATTTACCAAGATTTGAATTTAGACTTTGGAATTGCGGTATCAGAAGGAAATATGGGCGGGGTTTTACTACTCATGAAAAAATATGATGAGTCCATTGATTACTCAATTAGAGCAAAAAGTCTTTATGAAAAAATTGGCTATGAACGGTATACTGCCTATCCATTGATCAACATTGCTGTGGCGTATGATAGTTTGAAGAATTACCCTAAAGCTGAGAAATACTACCGAGAAGCAATTGATTTGAATAAAAAATATCAAAACACCTACGAAATTGCCAATTCCCTAAAGGCCTATGGATCAATGCTGTTGAAGCAAAACAAAAACCAATCCAGCATCCATCAACTACAGGAAGCGCTTGGTTATACCAAAAATTCAAATGCCGTATTACTTGAAGTTGAAATCAGAAGAATTTTGGCCAAGGCTTATGCCCAAACCCAGAATTTCGGAGAAGCTTATACGCAAATGGAAACCTATGCGCTAGGACGAGATTCTTTATTTGAGCTTGAAAAAACCAAAACCGTTTTTGAGTTAGAGAAACAATATGAAACGGAAAAAAAAGAAAAACAAATTCTGGTTCAAAGAGCGGAATTAGCAGAGAACAAATTGAGTTTAGAAAGAAAAAACACTTGGATCGTTTTGATAATTGGTTTGGTGCTTTTAACTGGATTGATTGGTTATTTCGTCTATCGAAACCAAAGGTTGAAAAACCTCCAACTTCAAAAAGAAAACGAACTCAAAGATGCTCTAATCAAAATTGAGACTCAAAATAAAGTGCAAGAAGAACGGCTTCGGATTTCGAGAGACTTGCATGACAACATCGGTTCCCAATTGACTTTCATCATTTCTTCATTGGACAATTTGAAATTTCAATTGGACAATGAAAATCACGCAGCCGGAAAAAGAATTGAAACCATCAATCATTTCACCCGAAATACCATCACCGAATTAAGGGATACAATTTGGGCAATGAACAAAGAAAACATCCGATTTTCCGATTTAAAAGTACGCATCAGCAACTTTCTTGAAAATGCCAAATCTCATGTCCAATACATTGATTTTGAAGTGAAAATGAATGAATCGATCGATGAAAATCATTCGTTTACAGCTTTTGAAGGCATAAATTTATACCGAGTCATTCAGGAAGCGGTCAATAATGCCATTAAACATGCCGAAGCTTCCAAAATCAAAGTTGTATTTGAAAAAGTAGAAAATCATTTTGAAGTTCAGGTTTCTGACAATGGAAAGGGAATGGAAAATCTGTCCAAAGATTCCGGAAATGGTTTGAACAATATGTACAAGCGCGTCGCTGATTTAGGAGGTGAATTGATTGTAAAATCGGAACCGGGAATTGGAACCGAATTGAAAATTGTTTTTTAGAAAAATCAGAATATTTTTACATTTGGGTTGTTTAAATTGAAGTAGATGACCTATAGCCAAAGCGTTTCCTGGCTTTTTCAAAAGCTCCCTATGTTTCAACGATCGGGCGCTTCTGCCTACAAAAAAGATTTGGGAAACATAACCACATTGATGGGACATTTGGGAAATCCGCATAAAAAATTCAAATCAGTACACGTTGCCGGAACCAACGGAAAAGGGAGTACTTCACATATGTTAGCCTCTGTATTTCAGGAATCTGGATACAAAACCGGTTTGACGACTTCACCCCATTTAAAGGATTTCAGGGAGAGAATCAGGGTCAATGGAAAAGTTTGTTCGGAAGAATTTGTTGTTGAATTCGTAGAAAAAAACGCTGCTTTTATCGAGACTATTAATGCTTCATTTTTTGAGGTTTCCATCGCCATGGCATTTGCCTATTTCGCAGAAATGAACTTAGATATTGCGATAATCGAAACCGGTTTAGGAGGACGACTGGATTCGACCAATATCATTACGCCGGAATTGTCTATCATCACAAATATAGGACTAGACCACACTGGAATTCTCGGTGAAACGCTATCAGAGATCGCATCTGAAAAAGCTGGAATCATCAAACCGAGTATTCCGGTCATAATTGGAGAGTCTTCAACTGAAACTCAAGATGTATTCACACAAAAAGCAGTGGAAAATAATTCAGAAATTTATTTTGCTGAAAATTTTATTTTCCCAAATTATAATTCTGATTTAAAAGGCATTTACCAAGAAAAAAACAAAAGAACGGTTTTGACCGCTATTGAAATGCTCAATAAACAAGGATTTGAAATTTCGCAAAATGCAATCCAATCAGGTTTGAAAAACGTCATTTCCAATACCGGCTTACGCGGCAGATGGGAAATTTTGCAAGAAAATCCGACCATCATTGCAGACACCGCTCATAATCCGCATGGTTTGGCTGAAATCCAAAAACAATTGTCCCAAACAAATTATGAAAACCTCCATTTGGTTTTGGGATTTGTAAATGATAAAGATGTCCGCTCAATATTGTCTTTTTTTCCTGACGATGCCATTTACTATTTCTGTGAGCCCGATGTGCCACGAAAGCTTGAATTAAACCAACTAAAGCAAATAATTCCCGAAAATCTAAATGCTGAATTCATCCCGGATGTGAAAAAAGCCTTGAAAAGAGCTGTTTCAGTTGCTGAAAATGAAGATTTGGTTTATGTGGGAGGAAGTACTTTCGTGGTGGCGGAAGTGATTTAAATTTAGTTCACAAAAAATCCTGCAAAAAGAAAATTCGATTTGCAGGAGTGTTTCAAAAAGGAATTAAATTATAATTAAAGGCAAATTACCAGCCTTCGTAATCTTTCTCGTTGTCGTTTCCGAACTGTTTCAGTTTAACTAACCACCAACCCATCATCACCATTCCGACTATAAATAAAATCCAGTCAAATGAATGACCGATCGGAACAAGCAGATTTTCAAACATCCATTTACATAAATTTGAAAAAGCGAATAATATATCTGTAATTAAACCCATATCTTTGTTCTGTTTTAAGGGACAAAGTTATAAAAATGTTGGCAAAATTACTCTCCGGAAAGTCTTTTTTAGCACAAATTATTCTCGGAATCGTCTTTTTAGTTCTGTTCTATTTTAAAAACCAGTCTCTTATTGTCGATTGGGAAAGTGTTTTCGGTGTTTTTTTCTTTTTGCTGAGTATCATTTTGAGCTTTGTATTTTTTAGAATTTCATCTCTGATTAAACTTCATGGTGTTGGGTTTTGGTATTTTTCCATCTGGATTTTATGTTTTTCAGGCATTGCAGTAGATTTTAAAATTGCTGCGTCTATTTTTACCTGCACACTGATTTTCTGGCGTCTACTTGAAGCCGAACAAAGCCCTGAAAATATTAGATTTCTGTTTGATGTAGGAATTTTGCTTAGTATAACCGGCTTTTTTTATCCGCCCGGATTCTTTTTGTGTGGATTTTTACTGTTTGTCTTTATCTATATGCGTTCTGTCAATCTGAAAGGATTTATCCTTTTTCTTATTGGTTTTACACTTCCGCTGGTGGTTGGAGTCCAGATTCTCTATCTGATCGGGCAAATTGACTGGCTGAACTCTTATCAATATGCTTTTTGTCTGGATTTCTGGAGCTATCCGCTTTGGGGATTGATTCCGTTGGCAATCTTAGTTTTGGTTGGCTGGGCCGACCATTTATCACAATCCACTGCACAGGATATTCACAAACGAAGAAAATATTTTCTGAGTTTTCTTTATTTCATAAACTGGATTGTGATTCTGGTTTTGTATGGCGGAGAGAATTTAAATCTGCTTGCCTTTCTGGCGCTTCCGCTCAGCATTTTCCTGGTTCGGTTTACCCAATATCAAAAATCTGAAAAGACAAAAGAAATATTACTTTGGCTTTATCTGGCTATCATGGCCGGATTTTATTTCCGCTACGAAATCATAGAAATCTACAATGACCTACTTGGAAACGTCGCTTTTTAAATCCAGAATTTTGCCGTCAAAAACTGCATACGTAAAGTGGTTGACCCAGTCACCGAGGTTCATGTAAACTGAATTTTCCCCGACTTTTATTTCCATCGGCATGTGCCTGTGGCCAAATATAAAATAATCAAAATGTTCCTTTTCAAGCTTTCTTTTGGCGTAAAGCGCAAGCCATTCCTTTTCTTCACCCAAAAATTTCACATCTTCATCACCCGAAATCAACTTGTTTTTGCGCGACATATAAATCCCCAGCCAAACCGCAAAATCAGGATGCAAAAGTGAAAAGAAAAACCGAGCTACCTTATTGCGGAACAACTTTTTCATGCGTTTGTACCCCTTGTCACCGGGACCCAAACCATCGCCATGCGCAATGAAAAATTTAGTTTGATTGATCTGAAAATATTTACGGTCATGAAATATTTCCGCACCGATTTCTTTTTCAAGATAATCCTGCATCCACAAATCATGGTTTCCGGTAAAAAAATAAATTTTGATACCCGAATCAGAAAGTTCAGCCAATTTTCCTAAAACGCGAACAAATCCACGCGGAACTACTTGCTTGTATTCATACCAGAAATCAAACAAATCCCCCAAAAGAAATAAAACCTGACAATCTGATTTGATTTCATCCAGCCATTTGACAAAACGAATTTCACGGATTCGGCTTTCTTCATCATTGGGCGCGCCCAAATGCTGATCAGAAGCAAAATAAACTTTTTTTCCTTCCTGAAGTTGAAGATTTATTTGTTGTCCTCCGCCAGCCATTCCGCATAAGATGTTTCGGTTTCATGTAGTCTGATGGATTGCAATTCTACTGTAGGATCAAGATGCGGACGAATCAGACCTACCATATCGATCAACATATTTTCACAAGAAGGCTGATATTCGGTAAAAATCACTTTGTGTCCTTCTTTGATAAGGTTTTCTCCCAATTCTTTGTGCGGAGAATTTACATTCAGTAAAATGGCATGGTCAAACCGATCGACAACCTCTGCGCGCACAATTTTTTTGATGTCGCCGAAATCAATCACCATCCCGAATTTCGGATTGGAATTATCCTGAATCGGGACACCTTTTACCGTCACAAAAAGCTTATAGGAATGGCCGTGGATATTTTTGCACTTCCCGTCATAACCATAAAGCGCGTGTGCAGTTTCGAAATTAAAAGACTTTGTTACGCGAATTTTATTCATTATCTTAAGGGTCTGAACCAACAAGCAAAGTTAATGGAAATACTCACAATCGGACGCTCAATTTTCGATTTATTTTTCCCCAAGCGCTGCCTGAACTGTGATTCCGTCATTTCGCAGGACAATCCGCTCTGTGTTTCATGTGCTTCCCATCTGCCTTTTACCCATTGGCATCTGGACAAAAACAATTTTGCATATAATAAGCTTAAGGTTCTCTGCAAACTAAACGCTGCGCACAGTCTTTTGTTTTTCCGCCATGAAAATGTAACCCAGAAACTCCTGCACAGCCTGAAGTATGAAAATCATCCGGAAATCGGAATTTTATTGGCCGAAAGATGCTATTCTGAATTGAAACTTGAAAATTTTACCGGTATCATTCCGGTTCCGATTCATCCGAAAAAATTGAAAAAACGTGGCTACAATCAAGTATTGCCTTACGCCCAGACTTTATCGGAAAAATTTGAAATCTCACTCATCGAAGATGTTTTGATCCGAATTGAAAACAATCCTTCCCAAGTTTTCAAAAACCGTGAAAAACGATTGAATTCCATTCAGAATGCTTTTGCACTGACCGAAACTCCCCTCGATGGACATTATATTTTAATCGATGATGTACTCACTACCGGCGCCACAATTTCAACTTGCGTGAATTTAATTCATTCGAAATTTCCCAAAGTGAAAATATCTGTGATGACGATGGCTTGTGCGATATGAAATCAGATTTGGTCGGATTTGGGTCGAACTTTCCTATAACAAAAAAAGCAACTAACTAAGATCAGTTAATTGCATTTTAATTAAGAGGTTCCGAGCGGATTCGAACCGCTGTAGCAGGTTTTGCAGACCTGTGCCTAAGCCCCTCGGCCACGGAACCAATTCCTTATTCAGGATTGCAAAGATATAAAATTCGGACAAATTCCGAAGCTTTAAAAATTCTTTTCCAAAATGATGCTTACTTTTTCTACATTTCCTCCAATCGGAGGATTCATTTTAGATAATTTGATTTTGGCATAACTCACCATAGGAATTTCATTTCCAACTCTTTGCAAAACACGATCGGCTACTTTTTCCAATAATTTGGAACGAATGGAAACTTCTTCCTTCACGATTTTATTCAAATGAACATAATCGACCGTGTCCTCTAATTCATCGGTCTGAGCCGATTTCGACAAATCAGCATCGATTTCCAAATCCACCACATAATCGGATCCGATTAGTGCTTCTTCGTCCAGACATCCGTGATTGGAATAAATCCGAATGTTTTCCAATATTATTTTTCCCATACTGTTGTTCGGTTTCTGTATATAAATTTCGACGGATTGACATATCCGTTCTTGTTTTCTGAATATCCATTGCCCAAAGGCATTCCGACGACTTCGCGAATTTCAAAATGCAGATGCGCCAGGTATTTACCATCTGCCGTTCCAATCGTCCCGATGGGTTGACCGCGCTTTACAAATTGATTCTTTTCCACAAAGATTTCATCGCAATGCGCATAGAGCGATTCTACTTTTTTTCCGCTTGGAAATTCGTGAACAATCCGGATTACATTTCCCCAACCGCCTTTGAAATCCTTTGCTACACTGACTTTTCCGTTGGCAATCGAAAAAATCGTATCGCCCAAATCGGTATTTCCGCCACCTGTTCCGTTCCAGTCTTCACCCAAATGATGATTGTCTCCAAAATGCTGTGCATCATAATATCCTTCACCATCGGGCTTCCCAACCGGAAAATCAAATCCATCGGCAAGTTCAGCCGGATTTCGGTTTTCTGAAATGGCATTTTGGACATTTTCTTCACCCGACTGACAAGAAAGCAGAAAGAGAGAAAGCAGAATAATCAATTGTTTCATTCGATAAAAATAAAAAAAGCAGAGAGAATTTCCCTGCTTATTTTTTACACAAAGCTCCCTCCTTAGGAGAGCCTGTCCCGAACTTGATTCGGGAGGTTGAGGAGGCTTATTTCTTAAACAATTCTGCTACTTTGTCCCAATTTACCACGTTGAAAAACGCAGAAATATAATCAGGACGACGGTTCTGATAGTTCAGATAATATGCATGTTCCCAAACGTCAAGACCCAAAAGCGGCGTTCCCTGAACTTCTGCAACCGGCATCAAAGGATTGTCCTGATTAGGCGTAGAAGTCACTTCCAATTTTCCGTCTTTTTTGATCAACCAAGCCCATCCCGATCCGAAACGAGTTGCAGCTGCTTGAGCGAATTTTTCTTTGAAAGCATCAAATGAACCAAAAGCTTGGTCAATGGCCTCAGCCAATTCTCCCGTCGGCTGTCCGCCCCCGTTCGGGCTCATCGTTTCCCAGAAAAGATTGTGGTTGTAATAGCCACCTCCGTTGTTACGAACTGCAGGATTTCCCACGCCGGTTTTCAATATTTCTTCAATCGAAGCATTCGCTAATTCGCCACCTTCAATTGCTTTGTTAAGATTGTCCGTGTATGCTTTGTGGTGTTTTCCATGGTGAATTTCCATGGTTTTTGCATCGATATGTGGTTCCAATGCGTTAAATGCATACGGTAAATTCGGTAATTCAAATGCCATAATATATGATTTTTAAATGTTAATACTTATCTAAACCCAAATATAAGACTGATTTTCTCAATTTATGTGAAGATTAAATTAAAACTTCTAATTCCCTCATAAATTTTCTAAATTGCGTAGAATAAGAAAGTCTATGTCGAAACTCAGAAAAATCATGCTCCGCACCGTTCAGGGGATAATTCTTTTCATCCTATTGATCATTGGATTGCTTTATCTAACCGGAAATCAATACATCATCCGCGGTGTTCAGTTGACTTATTTAAAAGGACATAAAACCGCCAACATCGACGACTACAAAGATTTTGACAACAACATCATACTTTCCAAAACCCCGCAACCTTGGTTCGAACATGAGCTTTACAATCAAATTCCGCTAAGCGATACACTTCGAAACGAACTCGAACGCTATAAATCCATCGGATTTTTTGTAGCCAAAGACGGAGAAGCACTTTGGGAACATTATTGGGACGATTATTCGGCCGAAAGCCACACCAATTCCTTTTCCATGTCCAAATCTGTGGTAACCATGCTACTGGGAAAAGCCATCGAACAAGGCTATGTGAAATCACTCGACCAACCCATCACCGATTTTCTACCCGAGTTCAAAGACGATGAATTCGCGCAAAAATGTACGGTCGGTGATTTATCGGCGATGACTTCAGGGTATGACTGGAGCGAAGATTATTATTTGCCTCTAAATCCCACCGCCAAAGCTTATTACGGAAGTAATATCGAAAAACAAATGCTCAATCGGGATTTCATCGAAGAACCCGGAAAGCGTTTTAATTATTTGTCGGGAACTACTCAACTTCTGGCTATTTTGCTCCAAAGAGCTGTTGGAATCAGTATTTCCCAATATCTGCAAGAAGAGTTCTGGCAACCGATGGGAATGGAAAACGATGCTTATTGGTCAAAAGACCGAAAAGACGGAATGGAAAAAGCCTATTGTTGTCTGAATTCTAATGTGCGGGATTTTGCGAAATTAGGTCAATTATTGCTTCAGGACGGAAAATGGAACGGAAGACAAATCCTCGACTCGGCTTTTGTTCAGAAAATGGTCACGCCAAATTATGAAGCTTTTAGTAAAAATGAACCTGCCCGATACGGCTATTCCATCTGGACGGATTACGAACACGAACCGAATTTTTACGGATTGATGGGTCACCTCGGACAGCGCATCATTGTCATTCCATCTGAAAACCTGGTCATCGTAAGATTGGGTCACGAAAAAGACGACCGCAATATGGGCAAAGGGTTTTTGGACAATGACACTTATTATTTCGTGGATGAAGTCATGAAAATGCTCAAAGAAAATAAGCTCTTAAAATCTCAAAGCCATGTTGAAAAAAATCCCGCAGCAGAAAGTCCTCTTCCTGGACATTGAAACCGTTCCGGAAGTTTCCAATTGGAATGAACTCCCCGATGACTGGAAAAGTCTATGGACCAAAAAAATAGAAAGACAATTGGGAGAAGAGGAAACACCCGAAGAATTCTATGGCAAACGTGCCGGAATTTTGGCCGAATTTGGGAAAATCATCTGTATTTCCTGCGGAATTATTTCGGAGGAAAATAAAATCCGAATCAAAAGTTTTTACGGCGATAACGAAAGCCAGATTTTGAAAGAATTCAATGAAATGCTGTCCGGAAAATATTTCGGACCCGATTTCCTTTTATGTGCGCACAACGGCAAAGAATTTGATTTTCCGTTTATGGCAAGACGAATGATCATCAACGGAATTGAATTACCGACCGCACTAAATATTCAGGGAAAAAAGCCTTGGGAAATTCCGCATTTAGATACGATGGAACTTTGGAAATTCGGGGATTATAAACATTATACTTCATTGAATTTATTAGCGGCAGTCCTCGATATTCCCACGCCAAAAGACGATATCGATGGCTCACAAGTTGCTTCGGTTTATTACAACGACAAAGATTTGGAACGAATTAAAACCTATTGCGAAAAAGATGTGCTGACCGTGGCGCAGATTTTTCGGAAATTCCGAAATGAAACTTTGCTGGAAAGGGAATAAAAGTTATTAAAAGAAAATATTTTATTTGAAAGGAGATTTAAGCCCTCCTTCTTTAAGAGTTTTATTCAAACTATCAAAATCTGTTTGGTAATAAACAACCGTTTCAACGATTTCAAAAGACTTAAAATTATGGAAGATCCGCTCTCTTAATTGTTGTTCTAAATGATTAATGTTGCAGAATCCTTTCCTATTATCACTAAATTGTTTAGAAATATAACCTTCAATTACTCCACTATATCTACCATCAATTGCAATTACTTGAAAAACTTCTTTTGTATCATAACATTCAGCCAAAATACATTTTTCTTCAACAAGAATATCACCATCAATTTCATAGGAAACTTTTAAGATAGTCCCTCTGCCATAATATTTTTCATCCTTATTCATTATCCGCTTCTTCCTCCGTTAAATGCGTCAGCGTCAATTCCGCTCTTTCCACTGAATTTCGGTACATTTTGATGATTTTCACTTGATAATCTTTCAGATCCAAAATATCACCGGCCTTCAATTCACGATCTGGAAAGGTTTCAGCCAATAAGCCCGACAAGGTGTCGTAATGCTCACTTTCTTCAAATCGATAAGGCAAATGACGATTGATGTCGGACAAATTACTGTGGGCATCTACCGAATAAATTCCTTCGGAAATATTGATCACAATCGGATCTTCATTGTCGTATTCATCCTGAATTTCACCCACTAATTCTTCCAAAATATCCTCCATACTTACAATTCCGGTCAGTTCTCCAATTTCATTGGTCACAACCGCCATCTGAATACGTTTTTTCTGAAATTGTTTCAATAAATTTTTAATTTTTGAACTCTCGGAAATAAATAAAGGTTTACGTAAAATATTAACGAAACTTGTGTTTTCTGGTTCATCCAACATCAGCCTCATCAAATCTTTAGTATAAAGAATCCCTTTGATATTGTCCAGTGTTTCTTCATAAACTGGATAACGCGAATAACCTTCGTTAACAGCATAATCAATCGCTTCCTTTACCGGCGTATTGATTTCTACTGCCGAAACATTTTTACGAAGTGTCTGAATATTATTTACCCGTCGATCGTCAAATTCAAACACATTTTGAATCAAATCGCGCTCGGTTTGTTCGATTGCGCCACCTTCCTGACTTTCGGTAATGATCATTTTCAATTCTTCTTCCGAATGGATTTCTGAACCATGAATCGGTTTGATTCCGATGATTCGCAAAATAAAATTCGCAAAACCATTCATCAACCAAATCAACGGTTTGAAAATCACGTAGAAAATCCGCAAAGGCCAAGCAACGGTAAAAGTCGTATTGGTCGGAAAACGAATCGCAAGTGACTTAGGCGCCAATTCCCCAAATACAATGTGCAAAACGGTAATCACCGCAAATGCACCCCAAATAGCTGTGTTAACTGCTACTTTTTCCCATTCAGGTCCGGTCAGCCCAAAACTGTCAAAAATATTGATGATAATTGGCGAAATTGCAGATTCACCAATGAAACCAAGTCCCAGTGAAGCCAATGTAATTCCCAACTGAGTGGCTGCCAAATAAGAATCGAGACTGTTCACGATTCGTTTTGCCATTTTGGCAACTCCAGGGTTCAAGTCTGTGCGTACATCAATTTGAGAAGAACGAATTTTCACGATTGCGAACTCTGCGGCAACGAAAAAACCGTTCAAAAGCACCAAAAAGATTGTAAGAAATATTTTCCAAACGGAAACGTCATGCGAGATGACTCCACCCCCGGGAGCGCCGGCGGCAAAAATAAAGGATAGTAACGGGTCTGCGTCCATTTATAGTGTTTTACAAGGCGAGTTTCATTTGATTTTTTACGAAACCCATAAACTAAAGTTTACTTTTGATATGAAATTTTAAATTTCAGTTTATATCAAAAACCTTTAACGCAAAAATAGAATTTTTTCCCTGATTTACAAATAGGTAAATTTTGTTTTAATTTGTAATTAATTAATCTCTAATTCCAAACGATAATTTCACATAAATGAACTCCAATATCCTCGATATTCAGAATCTTTCACTGCGGTTTGGTGAGAATCAAATCTTGAAAAAGGTTTCGTTTTCAGTTCCGAAAAGGAAAATTGTAGGGGTTGTAGGCGAATCAGGTTCAGGAAAATCCATTACTTCGCTCGCTGTGATGGGGCTTTTGCCGAAATCTGCACAAATTCCGTCCGAAAGTGAAATTGTATTTCATTCCAAATCGAAACCCATTGATTTACTGAAATTATCGCCTGAACAAAAAAGAAAATACCGTGGAAATGAAATTGGGATGATTTTTCAAGAACCCATGACTTCTCTGAATCCCAGCATTCGATGCGGCGAACAGGTGGAAGAAGCCATTCGACTGCATCTGAAATTGGAAAAAACTGCGGCAAAAAAACGAGTAATTGAATTATTCGAAAAAGTACTTTTACCCAATCCCGAACGAATTTACAAAGCTTATCCGCACGAACTTTCCGGTGGACAACGACAAAGAGTGATGATCGCCATAGCCATCAGTTGCAATCCCAAAATCCTGATTGCCGATGAACCCACCACCGCACTCGATGTGACCGTTCAACGTACCATCCTCGATTTGATTAAACATTTACAAAAGGAAATCGGTTTGAGCTGCATTTTTATTTCCCACGATTTGGGTGTGATTGCAGAAGTTTGCGACGAAGTGGTAGTGATGTACAAAGGCGAAATTGTCGAAAAAGGAAGTGTGCAAGAAATTTTTGAAAACCCGAAAGAAAACTATACCAAAGGTTTAATTGCCTGTCGTCCAAGACTCGACATCCGACAAAAAGATTTACCCACAATCGCCGATTATTTGAAGAACGAAAATTATCAGTCGGAAATTTATACTTCCGAAGAACGGCAATCTTTTCACCAAGAAATTTACAGTCAGACACCCATTCTGGAAGTGAAAAATCTATCGAAATATTTCTATTCGAAACCAAGTCTTTTTGGGAAGGACGAAATTTCGGTCAAAGCGGTAGACGATGTGAGTTTTAAGGTGTATCCGGGCGAAACCATGGGTCTTGTGGGCGAATCTGGAAGCGGAAAAACCACCTTGAGCCGAACCGTTTTATTGCTGGAAAAACCCACCGAAGGCGAAATTTTTTACCACGGAAAAGACATTGTAAAATTATCCAAAGGAGAAGTCCGAAAGTTGAGAAAGGAAATTCAGATTATCTTTCAGGATCCTTATTCGAGTTTGAATCCGCGAATGAATATCAGCGAAATTCTGACTTCGCCTATGAAAGTGCATTCGATTGGAAAGAATCAAAAAGAGAGAATCGAAAGGGCAGGGGACTTGCTGGAAAAAGTCGGACTGAGTCGTTCGGATTTAAAGAAATATCCGCATGAGTTTTCGGGTGGGCAACGCCAAAGAATCGGGATTGCAAGGGCACTTGCACTCAATCCGAAATTCATCATTTGCGATGAAAGCGTTTCGGCTTTGGATGTTTCAGTTCAGGCGCAGGTTTTGAATTTACTGAACGATCTCAAAGAAGAATTTGGACTGACTTATATTTTTATTTCACACGATTTGGCGGTTGTAAAATACATGAGCGATCAACTTTTGGTGATGCAGCACGGACAACAAAAAGAATTGGGCGATGCCGATGAAATTTACGCAAATCCGACCACGCAATACACCAAAGATTTAATCGAAGCAATTCCGAAGTTGTAATGAGTTGCGGGTTGTGAGTTGTGAGTTGGGACAGGTTTAATTTCTAACTGCTATATTTTTACCTTTGTCTTATGAAAATCTTAAAAATCCTAGTGATATTTAGAGACAATTTAAAAAAATCTGAAAAGCGAACTTCGCATTTCTAACTTCAAATTTCGCAACATGAAAATCGGTTTATATTTCGGGTCGTTCAATCCCATTCACATCGGACATTTGGTCATTGCCAATCACATTCACCAATATTCAGATTTGGATCAGGTTTGGTTTGTGGTTTCACCGCATAACCCGTTCAAGGAAAAATCTACGTTGGCAAACGATTATGACCGATTGCACTTGGTCAATTTGGCGATTGAAGATTATCCGCACCTTCGTGCTTCAAACATTGAATTTAGTTTGTCGCAGCCTTCTTATACCATCGATACGTTAACGGTTTTAAAAGAAAAATATCCCGAACATGAATTTTGTCTGATTATGGGAATGGACAATCTGAAAGGGTTTCACAAATGGAAAAATCACGAACAGATTTTGAAAAATTACTCAGTGTATGTATATCCGCGTATAGGTTCAGATTCTGGCGAATGGAGTAATCATCCAAAATTTCAATTTATAGATGCGCCGATTATGGAAATTTCCTCAACATTCATCCGAAATGCCATCAAAGAAAAGAAAAATGTTCATCCGATGCTGCCCGATAAAGTTTGGGAATATATGGACGGGAGTTCGATGTATAAATAAATCCTATATTTAGGATTCAAAAATTAATTTTTTGATTTGAAAACTCTTTATCTGCGCATTTTATTTTTTCTCGTTTTTGTGCTGACCTTGAGCTCACAAGTGAATGCACAAGACAATGTAAACTCACTTCTGGACAGCCTTGCCGGCGAAACTAATCGGGATAGAATCATGGATTTGAATCTGAAAATTGCTTCGGAATTAAGGTTCCAGGATAAATCCCGTACAACTTATTACGTCAATCTTGCTTTGACAGAAGCTCAAAAAATCAATTCGGAAAAATCTTGGAAAGAATTTTACGAAAGGGCTGTAGAAATCTATATCGATATGGATGCGCTGGACACTGCGCTAGATTATCTGCTCAAGGAATATGATTTATATAAGCATTCAAATGATCTGAAGAGATTCGAATTGGAAAATCAACTGGGAATCATCAATGCGAGGCTGAATAATCCTCAAAAGGCGCTTGTTTATTTCAAAGGAATCCTGCCGCATTACAAAAAAGAAGAAAAATTTGATTTGGTAGGTAAAACGTACAACAACATCGGGCTTGCTTACCTTTCGATTGAAAAGCCGGATTCTTCCCTGTATTTTCTTCAGCAAGGATTAAAATTTATAGAGAAAGATCCGGATCTGAATATTAAAATTCATTTAAAAACAAATATGGCGCGCTGTTATTCGGCACTTGGTCAGGATGAACTTGCAGAAAGAAAATTTGTGGAAGCTTCTGAAATTTTAAATGACTCGATAAATCCCGGAATTATTACCTGGGTTCATACTGAAAGGGCAAAATTTTACCTTGTTACAGAAAATTATGATAAAGCAATTGAGTTTGCAGAAATGGCTGAACGCATATCGCTTTCCAAAAATAATTTCATTTATGCACAAATTCTCAGAGTGCTCTCCAAAGCTTATTTTCATAAGCAAGACTTTAAAAAATCAGCTGAATATTTCAATTTGTATGACGAAGTAAGAGAAAACCTGAACATAGAAGAGAAAGCTGTAAATGTTGAAAAGCTGAAAATCGAATATGATTACAAAATCAGGGAACAGCAACTGGAAATTGATGAAAGCCGTAAACGAATGAATTTACTTCTGGCTATCGGCGGACTGACTATTCTCTTGCTCGCACTTTCACTGTTCATGATTCGTTATCGAAACCGTTTGGAAAAGGAAAAACTCGCCAATCAACTCAAAGAATCAAGAGAAAAAGAATTAAAGCTAGAACTCGAATTGAAAAATAAAGAACTCGCGTCCAAAACAATTCGTCAAACAGAACATGATGAACTCATCAATCTCGTACAGAAAGATTTAAAAGAAATCCAGTCCAAAACCACTCAATCAGAAACCAAACACTCACTAAATCAGTTAGTTAATAAAATAAAGTCCAATACTTTGCAAAATAATTGGGAAGAATTTGAACTGAGGTTTTCCAATGTTCACGAATCTTTTTATGAAAAACTCGATGAACTTCACCCCAATTTAAACTCTCACGACAAACGCATTTGTGCGCTTATTAAACTTAATCTTTCAACCAAGGAAATTGCAAACCTCACCAAAACCTCCGTTAAATCTGTGGAAAACATTCGAACGAGATTGAGAAAAAAGCTTGGATTAACCAATCTCAAAATCGATTTAAATAAATACTTGTCAGAATTATAACTTACTGAAATTTAATTTTTTATAATTAAGTGAGTGGTAAATGAGTGGTATAAATGAAGGGTAAGAGTGGTGGAATAACATATTAAAATTTTGAAGGCTAGTATTCTAATCAGACATTTGAGGAAAGCTTTTAAAACACATGAAAAAATTTACACTCTTATTTGGAATAATGATTTCCGGTATAAATTTCGGTCAATGGACCGATGATTATAATATCAATACAAGCGTTGCAGAAGGTACTACTTCAGACATTCAGTCCATTGGCACAAACGATGGAAATACTTACGTTATTTTCTGGGACGAAACCGATGGATATGAATTGAGAGTTCAGCTTCTAGATGCAGAAGGAGTTCAGCAATGGGGGCCAAACGGAATCTTCGCCAATGATGTGGCAGACAACGGAACCTGGACCGCAGTTCGTTCAGAAGCAGTTGATAACGAAGGAAATCTTTATATCGCATTTACGGCAACCAATGACAGCAAAGGATACATCAATAAAATCTCACCGGCGGGCGAACAATTATTTGGTACTGGTGGAATCGCTATCAATGAAGGCTGGGACATGAAAATTCTTCCCCTTGAAGACGGAGGTGCGATTGCATCTTGGGTAGGAACAGGAGTGGGAATGCTCATGCGCTATGATGCTTCAGGAAATGAAGTTTGGGATGCGCCACTCGAGGTAGCATCGCCCGATACAGCCAATCCCTTTGCTTCAATCGGAGAATTGTCACTACTTCCCGACGGATCTTTCATTGCATTGGTTCATACAAAAGGCACAAGCTGGAGCGTGAATTCTTTTTTATGGGCGCAAAGATTTGATGGAAATGGTAACGCGGTTTGGGCAAATCCAATTCAGATTTCAAGCCAAACTACCATGAGCAACCGTCGCTATCCTGTTTTACAAGATGGTGATGTGACATATTTGGGTTATCATGGTTCCACCGGAAACCGTTTTGATTCGTTTTTACAGCGAATCAATCCTGACGGTACTTTGCCATGGGGAATCGATGGCGCAGCTTTCAGCACCGACGATAATTTCTATGAAATGACAACCTCAATTGCAATGGAAGAAGGCAGCGGGCATATTTGGGCAGCAGCCAATTTGACCAATAGCAATCAATCCCTTTACGGACAATCCATTCAGAGGTTCAATAAAGAAACCGGTGAGCCGATGCTGGGCGACGCAGGAAAAAATATTTTTCCGGTCAATGCAGACAATTGGGTAGCGGTGGGAGAACTTCAGCTGGTAAACGACAAACCATTGTTTTTGTTCTCAAACGGCATCAGTGATGGTGTGAATTCCATCCAGTTGGGAGTGGTTCTTCTGGACGAAAACGGGGAATTTGTATGGGATGAAGAATATAAAATGATCGCCACAAGTCCGGGCAACAAAGGGCGTTATGATTTCACCCGAAATATTGACGGACAAAGCATTGCAGTATGGACAGAACCACGCGAAGGAACCTCAAGAGCCTATGCACAAAATATCATTGTCGAGGACGAAACAGTAGGTGTAAATGATTTAAATGCAAATGAAGTTTCTATTTATCCGAATCCCACAACCGGAATTTTGAATATAGAATCTACCCAGAAAATTCATAAAATTGAAATATACAATTTAGCAGGAAAATTACTGCGACAAGAACAATCAACCAGAAAACTCAATCTTTCTGACCTGAACCAAGGAGTTTACCTCATCAGAATTTCCCCGGAAAAGGGAGCCTCTCTCACAAAAAAAATAATTCTCAAGTAAATTCGATTTGTTCAGAAACTTGTACCGGAAGTTAAGCTTCCGGTGCTTTTTTTATTTCATCAAAACTTTCTTGGCCAATACTTTTCCTTCCTTTGATTTGACTTTTATTATCAATACATTTTCAGGAGTGAAAACCCTCAATTCCTCTTGGTTTGAATTAAGATTTTGAACGCTTTTAATTAATTTTCCGGTCAAATCATACACTTCTATTTCAGCTAATTGAAATCCGTTCGATTGAATTAAAAAAGACCCTTTGTTTTTCTGATAAGCAACATTCCAGTTTGTCGTATTATTTTCTACATCTGATATACCTAAACCACAAGCTGCCAAAACGGCTTGCTCATCTGTACAATTTCCGGTGTTTCCTGAAATTTCACGTGGGTATTCTGTAGAATTCCAGCTTAAATATTCACAAATATTTGGGAAGTTGCAAGTTGATAAATTAGGATTATCATTGAATATTAATCCGATAGTTTCTCCTTCAGTAGAAATTACCATGTTCTGGATTCCTTCCAATGAGGTTAGTTGAGGGTTTTCGCTAATATATACATTGCCGCCTACATAATTTACGGAATTTAGTGAAGTAATATTTTCAAGGTTTTGGTTGTCTCCAATGATTATTCGAGAACCTATGTATTGCAGATTTTCCAATCCTCCTAATGTGGTCACATTAGTGCCTGCAATAAAGACTAATTCTCCAACCGAATTTAAACTACTTAAATTTGAGAATGAATACAAACTATCATTTTTACCAAAGTACAATCTTCCACTAATGGATTGTATATTGTCCAAGCCTTCCAAAGACTGTAAATTGTAATTGAAAGCAATTTGTAATTGTCCATTATTTAATTCTGAAATGTTCCCCAATTCACTTAAAGCTATTAATTGATTGTTATCTAATATGTTTAACCCACCAATTTCGATTAAATTATTTAAACCATTTAGGTTAGTTAATTGGGTTCCAAATATTCTAAGTTCCCCATCTACTGTAGTCATATTATTTAATCCGGAGATATCAGATATGTCATTGAAACCAGAATTAAATTCTCCAAATGTTAGAATTCCTGATATATTGGTACAATTGGGGTATGTGGAAACAAAATTATCTACATCAGCTTGAGACAGTAGCTGAACGTCTCCTTCAGGACATTGCGCATTTGATTTAGAAAATGTAAAAGAAAATAAAAGGGTTAAAAAGAATAAATTAAGTCTCATAGGGATAATTTTCGGCTAAAATATAAAAATTACTTCAATCGCTTCAATCCCTCCAAAATCTCTTCCAATCCATTGGTTTTGATTTCATAAACAGTGGCCAATTGCATTCCCAATTTCCCTTGCGGAAAACCTTTCGAAGCAAACCATTCCAAATAAAAAACCGGTAAATCACAAAGCTTTCGACCTTTGTATTTCCCAAATGGCATTTCCTGCGTAACCAGTTCTTTCAGTATTTGCGGATTGGCTTCCATATACTTTGCTCTGCCCAATTACTTTTTATAACCCGAATAACCGTCCTTTAAATTCACCACATTTTTAAATCCGGCTTCCTGAAGTTTAGTACAGGCTTTAGCACTTCTGCCGCCCGAATGACAATACACATAATAAGTCTTGTCCCGATCCAAATCCTGAATCAAAGAATCAAATTCCTCCGAATTGAAATCAATATTCACCGCATTCGGAATGTTCCCTTCCTGGAATTCTTCCGGCGTCCTCACATCCAGTAAAACAACGTTTTCATCCGTAAAATCGATTTTCGAAACATCATTTACCGAACTGATTTCGCTCGTTTCATTTTTCGGCTGACAAGAAGCCAAAACCAAAAAAGAAGCTATCATTAAAAAAAGAGATTTCATAAACTTTTAATTTTTGTATAGTTATTTGATTGTATAATCTAAAAAGTATTAAGACAGAAGTGTTATCCGCCCCGGCGGACTACTGATGCAGAGTATTAAGACTTTTTTCTGTCCTACATCTTCTATTTTCTTTTCTCTAAGAATTATTTCCCATTAAAATTATTCATCGTATTATTCAATCCACTAAAGATAAAACTTAAAACCGCATCGGCCACAAAATTTAACCTTTCCGGCAGCTTTTCCACTTCTTCTTCACTCCATATGCCCAATACATAATCTACCTGCCGACCCTGCTCAAATTCATTACCCACCCCAAAACGCAATCTCGCATAATTCTGATTCTGCAATTTATTCTGTATGTCTTTTAGTCCGTTATGTCCGCCGTCACTACCTTTCCCGCGAATCCGAATCGTCCCGAACGGCAGATTCAAATCATCGGTAATCACAAAAACATTCTCAATCGGAATATTTTCTTTCAGCATCCAGAATCGTACCGCATCCCCACTCAGATTCATATAAGTATTCGGCTTCAAAACCGTCACCGGTCGGGCTTTGTATTTGAACTGCGCAACTTCCCCGAAATTCGATGAAGAAAATTGTGTTTCCATCTTGCGCACCAACTCTTCCACCGCCAAAAAACCCACATTGTGACGCGTATAGCGATATTTCTCCCCGATGTTTCCCAGCCCTACGATTAAATATTTCTGCATTCTGCAAATTTAAGTTTTTTTCTTTTGGGCGTGCCCCCATTGCTCCGCAAGCTACGCAATGGGGTCGGGTCTTTCGTTCCTATCTTTTCCTCTCTTTTGACTTCGAGAGCCTCAGTCAACGTTCAGAAAAGGATATCCACTGCACCCCCTCACGCAAACCTCTGCGAATTACAATCTCTTCCTAACATCAAATCTCACGCAAACTCGCCTTATCCTTTTTTCTATTCTCCCAAATTCCTAATTTTGAACCATGGAAACAACAGAAAATCTGATCATCATTGGCGACCGCGTACTCATCAAACCCAAAACCGAAACAAACCAAACCAAATCAGGTCTTTACCTGCCACCGGGCGTGAAAGAGAAAGAAGAAATCCAGTCCGGATATGTCGTAAAAACCGGTCCGGGCTATGCCGTTTCTTATGACGATCTGGACGAACCTTGGAAAATGAACGAAGAAAAAGCCAAATACATTCCCCTTCAGGTACGCGAAGGTGACTTGGCGATTTTTCTGCTGAAAGCCGCCTTCGAAATCGTTTATCAGGAAGAAAAATATTATATTGTTCCCCAGTCGGGTATTTTGATGCTCGAACGCGATGAGAATTTATTGAATGATTTATTGTCCTAATTAAATTTATAGATGAAACTTTACCCAATCGAAACCGGGAACTTCAAATTAGACGGCGGTGCTATGTTTGGAACCATTCCCAAAAGCATTTGGCAAAAAACCAATCCGGCCGACGGCCAAAATAAAATCGAACTCGCCATGCGAGCGTTGCTCATCGAGGACGGCGAGCGACTGATTTTAATTGACTGCGGAATTGGAAACAAACAATCCCAAAAGTTTTTTGGCTACTACGACCTTTGGGGCGATTATGATTTGGAAACTTCATTGGCACAATATGGATTTACAAAAGAAGATGTGACCGATGTTTTTCTGACGCATCTTCATTTTGACCATTGCGGTGGAGCCGTGCAAATGGACGCTACCCATGGTGGATACGAACTGACGTTTAAAAATGCCAAATATTGGAGCAATTCCGCACATTGGGACTGGGCAACAAAACCCAACCCTCGCGAAAAAGCTTCTTTCCTCCCCGAAAATTTCTTACCCATCAAAGAATCAGGAAATTTGAATTTTATCGATCTGCCTTCCGAAGGAAATTATTTGCATGATTCACCTCTGGGGTTTGACATTATTTTCGTCGATGGACATACCGATAAACAAATGCTTCCGGTCATTCGATACAAAGGAAAAACCATAGTTTATGTGGCCGATTTGGTAGCAACCGTCGGACATATTCCTTTGGTTTACGTCATGGGTTACGACACACGTCCATTGCTCACAATGCAGGAAAAAGGCGACTTTTTGGAAAAAGCCGTTCAGGAGGATTATTTATTTTTCTTCGAACACGATCCTTACCGCGAGCTGGCTACGGTTTCCCGCACAGAAAAGGGAATTCTTCTGGACGCAACCTTCTCATTTACTGAAGTTTTCGGACTCTGATATTTTCCAATCTCGTCGGATAAAATTTTTTATCTTTGTACGTTGGAAAAGAACCCTAATTGCGAATTGGAAACTCGCCTGAAATTAGAATTGGGTAGATTCTCTGGCTGCATTTAAAGGCAGCTGAGCGATTATTAGATAGAACATCAAGACGAAATAATGTAGAATATGGGATGTGGAAGTTGTGGAACAACTACGAACGGACTGCCGAAAGGCTGTAAAAATAACGGAGCTTGTGGAATAGATTCAGGATGCGGAAAATTACCAGTATTTGACTGGCTTTCAAACATGCGCCTGCCAAACGGTCAGCTGGCTTTTAACTGTGTTGAGGTCCGATTCAAAAACGATAGAAAACAATATTATAAGAACTCAAATAATCTTTCGCTGAGCATTGGCGATGTAGTTGCAACAGAAGCTCAGACGGGACATGACATTGGTGTGGTAACACTTACAGGAGAACTGGTAAGAATTCAGATGAGAAAGAAAAATCTGACGGAAGATTCTGAAGAAGTAAGAAAAATTTACCGCAAAGCGAATGAAAAAGACATCGAAACCTGGCAGTCTTTTCGTGAAAAAGAACAGGAAACCAAGATGCGTGCACGCAGAATTGCTGTAAACCTGGGGCTGGAAATGAAAATCACCGATGTGGAATACCAGGGTGACGGCGTAAAAGCTATTTTTTATTATACTGCCGAAGGACGCGTCGATTTCCGTGAATTGATTAAACAATATGCTTCAAACTTTGGTGTTCGGATTGAAATGAAACAAATCGGATACCGTCAGGAAGCTGCCAAAGTCGGCGGAATCGGTTCCTGTGGTCGTGAGCTTTGTTGTTCGACTTGGCTCACTGATTTCCGTTCGGTAAATACTGCCGCTGCTCGTTATCAGCAGTTGTCCATTAATCCACAAAAACTTGCAGGTCAATGTGGTAAGCTGAAATGTTGTCTGAATTACGAACTCGATTCCTATCTGGATGCATTAGATGAGTTTCCGTCAATGGAAAGCACTTTCGAAACAGAAAAAGGAACCGCTGGTTGCATGAAAATTGATGTTTTCAAAAAAGAAATGTGGTTTACTTACCTGAACGGTGGTATTAGCTGGCATAAATTTACTGTGGAACAAGCAAAAGATTTCATTTCTGTCAGTAAAAAAGGAGGGAAAACAGCTGCGCTTGAAGATTTGGCGAACGAAGTAAGCGTTGAAACCGAAAAAGAATTCAAAGATGTAATTCAGGAGAATTCATTGGAAAGATTTGAACGAAAAAACAGAAACCGAAACCGTAAGAATCGTCCGCGCGGGGAGAATGACAAAAAGCAAACGCGTTCTGATAAGTCACAGCGTCAGGAAAAGCCACAACGTCCCCCTAAATCGCAACAGTCCAATAAGCCTGAACGTGGCGAGGGGAAAAAGTTTGATAATAAAAAACAAGGACCAAAACCAAAAGGTCAAAATCCTTCTGCAGGAAATAAGCCGGAACAAGGATCGGGCAAGAAACCCAATCCGAATAAACAAAATAAGAATCAGAACAGAAAAAGAAACAATCGTAACAACCCGAATAAAAATGATGAAAACTCTTAATTGGATAATGATTTTGGGAATCTCATTTGTTTTTGTTCAATGTGATTCTCCGCATTTTTACCAACAACAGGCTTCTGCTCAGAATAACTGGGACAAGGATACTGCCCTTCAGTTCGATTTAGAAGTAACTGATTCAGGAAAATACGATTTTTACCTGCTGACTCGTAACAACAACGAATATCCGTACAGCAATCTATATCTTTTCACCCAAATGACTACGCCCAAAGGCGAAATTTTCACAGATACGCTTCAGTATTATCTGGCTTTTCAGGATGGCGAATGGGTAGGAACCGGAAATAGTTTGAAGGAATTATACCTTTTGTACAGAGAAAACGTTTCGTTAAAAGATACCGGTGTTTACAAGCTTTCAGTTTGGCACGGAATGCGTGAAGACAAATTAATCGGAATTGAAGATATTAGTTTAATTGTGGACAAAAAAGATGTAAAATGAGTACACAAAACAAATCAACATCAAAACAAAAAAAGCCTTCGAAACCCTTTTCCATAAAACGAATGTTAATCCTTTTGTGGGGAGTCTTTTTGGTAGGATTACTCGGAATCTTTTTGCTGTTCTGGGGAACTTCCCATGGATTACTGGGTGAGATGCCCGATGTTCAGGAACTTGAAAATCCGGATATCTATGTTTCTTCTGAAATCTATTCCTCAGACGGTGTCTTGCTCGACCGCTTTGAAACCGAAAAACGAATTCCGATTACGTATGATGATTTACCCAAACATTTAGTTGATGCGCTTTTGGCGCGAGAAGACATACGTTTTGAAGAACATTCAGGAATTGACCCAAGAAGTACATTGCGAGCGATTACTTCAGGTGGAGGTTCGGGTGGAGCGAGTACAATCACACAACAACTTGCCAAACAACTATTTACCGTTAATCGTTCTACCAATACACTGGGTCGCGCCATTCAGAAACTCAAAGAATGGGTGGTGGCTGTTGAACTTGAAAAACGTTATACAAAAGAGGAAATCATTGCGATGTATCTGAATAAATTCGATTTCGTTTACAATGCCAACGGAATTGAACTGGCTTCAAAAGTTTATTTCAATACTACAACCCAAGACTTGACATTGGAAGAATCGGCTATGCTAATTGCCATGCTAAAAAATCCGGTGGCTTTTAATCCGGTGAGAAACCCAAATGATGCCAAACACGAAAGAAATGTAGTGTTAAACCAAATGGTGAAATATAATTCTCTGACAAAAGAAGCTGCAGAAGCTGCAAAAGCTCAACCTGTTAAACTTGATAAACAGGAAATCAATACCATCAGTGAATCCTATTCGGCTTATTATAAACATGAATTGAGAAGAGAAATTCAAGCTTACCTTAAAAATTTAGAGGAGGAAACGGGTAAAAAATACAATCTCTACAAAGACGGATTGAAAATTTACGTTACCCTCGATTCACGAATGCAGAAAATGGCTGAAGATGCTGTTGCCAAACATTTGTCCACGATTCAGAAAACATTTTTCGCCGAACAGAAAAATAATCCGAAAGCTCCTTTTTACGGGCTTTCTGAAGATAAAAGGCAAAGAATCTTCCAACGTGCCATGAGAAATACCAATATGTACCGACACTTAAAAGAGGTAGGAAAAAGCGATGAAGAAATTCTGGCTGAGTTTAGCCGCAAACGTGATTCAGTTAAAGTTTTCACATGGGATGGTGTAATTTATAAGAAAGATATGTCACTGATGGATTCCATCAAATACCACAAACATATTTTGCAATCCGGAATGATGTCAATGGACCCGACCGACGGAACCATTAAAGCATGGGTGGGCGGAATTAATTGGGATTATTTCAAATATGACCACGTAAAACAAGCAAGACGCCAAGTGGGATCAACATTCAAGCCTTTTGTTTATGTAACGGCTATCAACCAGATGAATTATACGCCTTGTAACACCGTCTCCAATGCTCCTTTCCAAATCGGAAACTGGAAACCTAGAAATTCAAACGGTAAATATGGTGGAAGCCAGGATTTACGTACGGCACTTGCTTTTTCAACCAACGTAATTACCGCAAGACTAATTGCCCAAACAGGCGTTGAGCCTGTCATTCAGCTGGCACGCGAATTGGGTGTTGAAAGCGATATCCCGAAGGATTATACCATTGCATTGGGTTCTGCAGATTTAACGGTTTACGAAATGGTGGGTGCAATGAGTACATTTGCCAACGGCGGAATTTATATCAAACCCGAATTAATCGTTAGAATTGAAGACAAAACCGGTCGTGTCATCAAAGATTATCGCCCCGAAGCACGCGAAGTTGTAAACGAATATGTAGCCTACGCCATGATTGATTTGATGAAAGGCGTAACGGATAGGGGAACCGGTAAATGGGTCCGCACCAAATACGGAATCAACAGTGAAGTTGCGTCCAAAACCGGAACGACCAACGACCAGTCAGACGGGTGGTTCATCGGAATTACACCGAATCTTGTTACAGGTGTTTGGGTAGGCTGTGAAGACCGTTTTGCGCATTTCCAGGGAATCGCACGCGGACAAGGAGCTGCCACCGCATTACCCATCTGGTCATATTATATGCAGTCGGTTTATAAAAACGGTAAAGAATTAGGAGTAACCACCGCAGATAAATTCGAAAAACCAAAAGATATTGATGAGAAATGGGATTGTTCCTCACTCACCGGATTCCACAGTTATGGAAGTATGGGCGGAACATTTGACTATGATTATTCAGGAGTTACTGAATACCAAGATCCTATGCAATCTGTGAACAGTTCTCATACCAATAAAGATACTATTGATTTCAACCAATAGAAAAGAAAAAACCACTCAGTCAGAGTGGTTTTTTAAATTAATTTTCCGGTGTCTGAAATAATTCGACCAAGACCTCCATCATCTGTTGATCATCTGCATGAATCGCATAATAATGTGCAATATTTCCGCTTGGGTCAATCAGCATATAACGTGGAATCCAGTTCAGACCGATGTAATTTGTAAAATCATTTTTCCAGTCAGAATTGAACCAATAATGTTCACCCTGAATATCATACTTCTCGATTCCGTTTTTCCAGGTATCTTCTTTACCGATTCTGTCCAGTGAGAAAAACAGATAGACAACATCTGGAAACTGTTTCTGAACTTCTTTCAGTTTTGGCAACCCTTTGATACAATCCGGACACCAGGATGCCCAAACATCCAGCAAAATCACTTTGCCTTCGTACTTTTTAAATACATCCCCTACGGTCAGTTTATCTCCTTCCAAATCCTGAATTTCCTGATTCAAAGCAGTTTCGTCAAATTCGGTTTTAACTTCAGTCGGAACTTCCTGTGCAGATAAAAAAGCAGAAAAAGACAAAAACAAGAAACCAAAAAATATTTTTTTCATTATCATTTTAATTAAATTCGAGATGAATTTACAAAAACTTGGCCAATTTGGTGTTTAAGGTTTCAGGTTTGAAGTTTCAAGTTAGTATCTTCGCAAAAAATTAAGAATGTCAGAAGTTAGAGTCCGATTTGCCCCAAGTCCGACCGGTCCTTTGCATATAGGCGGCGTGCGTACGGCTTTGTACAATTACCTTTTTGCCAAACACCATGGCGGTAAATTCCTGTTGAGAATTGAAGACACAGACCAGAACCGATATGTGCCCGGAGCGGAAGAATACATCATCGAATCTTTGAAATGGCTCGGTCTGGAACCCGATGAAGGCGTGGGTTACGATGGCCCGCATGCGCCTTATCGCCAGTCGGAACGAAAAGAGATTTATGCAAAATATGCAGCGGAACTCATCAGTTCCGGCAATGGATATTATGCTTTTGATACGCCTGAAGAACTGGACAAATTACGCGCTGAAGCAGAATCCAAAGGTGAAACTTTTATTTACAATTCGCATAACCGCAATAATTTAAATAATTCACTGAATCTGAGTGCTGAAGAAGTACAGGCAAAGATCGATTCGGGAGTTCCTTATGTAATCCGTTTCAAAATACCGGAAAATCAAACCGTATTATTAGATGACTTGATTCGCGGAAAAATTTCAATCGATTCCAATACGCTGGATGATAAAGTCTTATACAAATCAGACGGAATGCCCACCTATCATTTGGCTAACATTGTGGATGACCATTTGATGGAAATCACACACGTAATCCGTGGAGAAGAATGGCTTCCATCGATGGCTTTGCACGAACTTTTGTACAAATCATTTGGTTGGACAGCACCGAGATTTGCTCATTTGCCTTTGATTTTGAAACCCGAAGGAAAAGGAAAACTGAGCAAAAGAGATGGTGACAAACATGGTTTCCCTGTTTTTCCGCTTGAGTGGACAACTGACGAAGGAATTTCAAAAGGTTACAGAGAAGAAGGCTATCTGCCAGACGCGGTGGTCAATATGTTGGCACTTCTGGGTTGGAATCCGGGAACCGAACAGGAAATATTCACAATTCAAGAATTGATTTCCCAGTTCAGTCTGGAAAAAGTTAGCAAATCCGGAGCGAGATTCAATCCCGAAAAAACAATTTGGTTCAACCATCAGTACATTCAACAAAAAACAGGAGAAGAAATCTTACCCGAATTTGAAAAAGAACTTCAGAAGCAGGGTATTACAGCCGATTCTTCGTTTAATTTAAGTGTAATCGGATTGCTAAAGGAACGTGCGAATTTCCTCCGTGACATTTTTGAACAAGGAAAATTCTTTTATATAGCGCCAGATTCCTATGATGAAAAAGCGGTTTCAAAAGCCTGGAAAGAAGATACAGCCGGACTGATTCAGGAATTTTCATCAGAATTAAAAAATATTTCGGAATTCAACCATAATACTATTTATGAAGTAATTCAGAATTTTGTTCAATCAAAATCCATCGGATTTGGGAAGCTGATGATGCCCGTACGTCTTGCGATGGTCGGAAGTCTTCAGGGGCCCGATGTTCCTTTGATTATGGAATTATTGGGTAGGGATGAAGTTATAAAAAGATTAGCAGCAGCATCGACAGAACTTTCTTAAATATATCCAATTGTTTCTCTCAGTTGCATTTTGAAACGGAAAAGAATTATATTTAAGGAGAATTTGCCAAAATGCAGGAACAAATAAAAGACAGAAGCATCCGAAACGCAGCCAGATTACTGACACTGGCGTTAATTGTCACAATTTGTTATGTGTTGCAGAGCATTTTGGTCCCGATTTTATTTGCCGTTATCCTATCGGTGTTATTGTTACCCTTGTGTGAAAGATTTGAAAAATGGGGCTTTAACCGTGCTTTTGCATCCCTTACGGCGCTGATTCTTGCGATTCTGGTTTTGGTGGGAATCGGTTACCTCATCGTTTCTCAAACACTCAATATCACCGAGGATGCGTCTGACATCGCCAATAAAATCAAGTCTTTGATCATGCGGATTCTGGAATGGACTTCAGATAAATTCAATATGTCCACCAACGAACTGATCCAGCGGGCAGAAAGTGAAATGGGCAACAGTGCTTCCACGATCGGCGGATTTGCCACTTCGGTTTTGAATTCCATCGGAAATTCCCTTGCATACGGACTTTTGGTTCCTATAATGATCTTTTTCTTTTTGTATTACCGTGAATTTTTCAAGGAATTTTTCTTCCGTGTTTTTTCGGCTACACCCCAGGGAAAAATTGAAGAAGTGCTGAGTAAAATTTATGATGTATTGCAAAATTACCTCGTCGGACTGATTTCCGTAATGGGAATTGTAGCGGTTTTGAACACCATCGGACTGATGATACTGGGAATCGAATATGCCTGGTTTTTCGGGATTTTGGCAGCTATGCTTACGATTTTTCCCTATGTCGGAATTTTCATCGGATCATTGATTCCGGCCCTTTTTGCACTGGCGACCAAAGACAGCGCCTGGTACGCATTGGGCGTGGTTTTGTGGTTCCAACTGGTTCAGACTTTGGAAGGAAACTTCATCACTCCCAAAATAGTGGGCGGAAAAGCCAGTTTAAATCCGCTCGTTTCGCTTTTGTCCTTTTTCCTAGGCGGAATGTTGTTCGGGATTTCGGGAATGATCCTCGCCCTTCCTTTGCTGGCGATGCTCAAAGTGATTTTTGACGCCATGCCTTCCACCGCACCTTATGGATTCCTTTTGAGTGAACCCGATGATTCCTACATAGTTACCCAACAACAAATCCGCAAAAGGAAAGAAAAGGAAAATAAAAAGAAGCAAAAGAGAAAGCAGGAATAGCCAAGCCGCCGGAATTGATTAAATTTGGGCGTGAAAAAAATCTTCAATACCCTCCGGAATCTTACGTTCAGCTTTACATGGAAAATGTTCAGCGGACTGATTTCCAGACCCTTGCTTTTAATTCCGACTATTTGGGGAACGGTAGAGTCGATTTTGTTTTCCGAAGTTAATTTCCATGAATCTCACGGCGGTAGAGGTGTCGCAAACGCATTTCGTCACGCAGCCTGGAATTTATTGATTGCAAAAAACTCTTCGCTATTTACTTCCAGAGAAAAAGCTGTAGAATGGGCAAAATATATTACCGATTTGCACGAAGAATGTTTCCCGAACGAATCTTTTGACCATGAAATGGATTTACACAACAACCGCATCGGGCGTGAAATTTTTGAAGAATTAGCACCGCAAAAATTATCCAAAAAAGAAATGATTGCAGAGCTGATTTACAAGTCTGAATCGGCAGTTGGCCTGACCGACGAAAAGGAATTTACAAAGTACCTAAATGAGCTGGTTTATTTTGCTGAATGAATTAATTCAAAGAAATTTTAAATTTTTTCCATCCATTCTTCCCATTCCTGCATTTTGTCTTCGAGCGAAAGCTTTAATTCGTCATATTTTTTTAAATCTTCATCAGAATGTGAAGATTCAAATTTCTTTTCTAGCACAGCGATTTCAGATTCAAATCCTGCAATTTCTTCTTCCAGCTTCGTAATCTTATTTTTGATGCGCTTTTGCTCTTTTATTTCTTCCTGAGACAATTCCTTTTCTTTTTTAACCTCAACATCAGAGTGTTCTCCTCCTTTGGAGGGGCTGGGGGAGGCCTCAATTTCTCTAAATCCTTCGGCTTTTCTTTCAACTAGATATTCGTTGATTCCGCCGAGGAATTCTTTGACTCTTCCATCCCTGAATTCAAATACTTTATTGGCAAGCCCGTCGAGAAATTCACGGTCGTGTGAAACCAAAATCAAAGTTCCGTCAAAGTTTTGCAAAGCACGTTTGAGGATTTCCTTGGATTGAATATCAAGGTGGTTGGTGGGTTCGTCCATAACCAAAACGTTGAATGGTTTCAATAATAATTTGGCAAGCGCCAGACGATTTCTTTCTCCACCCGACAATACTGAAACTTTCTTTTCCACCGCTTCGCCACTGAACAAGAATGCACCCAAAACATCCCGAACCTGTTTGCGGGTTTCTTCCGTGGAAGCGTATTCAGCTTCTTCCAGAACCGTCCATTTTTCATTTAAAACTTCTGCCTGATTTTGTGCAAAATATCCGACTTCCACATTGTGTCCGAGTTTGATGCTTCCGCTATGATCCAAACCGTCCACCATCACGCGCGCCAAAGTGGTTTTTCCCTGACCGTTTTGTCCGACAAAAGCGATTTTTTCACCACGGTTTACAAAGAAACTTACATTGTCAAAGATTTGTTTTTCGCCATAGGCTTTTCCTACATTTTCCAGTTCGAAAATGATTTTCCCGGGCGTTACGGCCGAAGCAAAACGGATATTCATTTTGTGAACGTCTTCGTTTTCCACTTCAATCCGGTCGATTTTATCAAGCTTTTTAATCAAAGATTGAGCGGTAGCCGCTTTGGAGGCTTTCGCACGGAATTTTTCGATTAATTGTTGGGTATGTTTGATGTATTGTTCCTGATTTTTCTGCGCTTGTTCCATTTTTTCACGTCTTTCTTGACGCAATTCGATGTATTTGGAATAATTGGCTTTGTAATCATGCACCTGTTTATTGGCAATTTCCAAAGTACGATTGGTCACATTGTCCAGAAATTGTTTGTCGTGTGAAACCAATACGACTGCGCCCGGGTAATCCTGCAGGAATTCTTCCAGCCATAAAATCGAGTCGATGTCCAGGTGGTTGGTCGGCTCGTCGAGCAGGAGAACATCGTGTTTTTGAAGTAATAATTTGGCAAGTTCAATCCGCATACGCCATCCGCCTGAGAATTCATCAGTTTGCCGATGAAAATCTTCGGCTTTAAATCCAAGTCCGAAAAGGATTTTTTCCATTTCAGCATCTTTGGTGTATCCGCCCAAAATGGAAAACCGATCGGTCAGATGGGTGATGTCATCAATTAATTTGGCGTATTCCTCGCTTTCATAATCGGTGCGGGTGGTTAACTGATCATTTGTATAATCAATTTTTTTCTGGATTTCATTGAGTTGTTCAAAGGCTTGTCCGGCCTCTTCCCAAACGGTTCTTCCGCGTTCGAAATCGATATCCTGTGTCAGAAAGCCCACGCTGACTTCGCCTTCGTGTACGACATCTCCTTCGTCGGAATCTTGTTGTTTGGCAAGGATTTTCAAAAGCGTTGATTTTCCTGCACCGTTTTTTCCGGCGAGTCCTACCCGATTTCCTTTGTTGATACGAAATGAAACGTTGTCAAATAAATAATTTCCTGCGAAATGAACGCCTAAATTCTGAACTAATAACATTTTGCAAAAATAAGGGATTTGAAAGAGATAATTATAAACCTGAGTTCGGTTATAAATGAAAAAAGGAAGAAATTGCTTTCTCCCTTTTAACAGATTATAATGTTATAAAAAAATCAGTTTGTTTATTTATGAGGAACTATTTATTAATTAACATTTGGCTTACTGATTTTTCCGGTAACAAAGGAATTCCAATTCTCATAATTAAAATAATTTTGGGTTACTTATTAAATACTCAATCCTTGATTCTCCAAAAAAATTCACTCAAACTCATAAGTTATTGTTTAGGATAATTTAAGAATGGATTTAACACAATTTAATATCCATTGATAGGTATGTGATTTATTACTTATTGAATTGCAATTAATTATGCGATAAAAGAGTATAAACAGAGTAGTTGTTTATTCAGGACTTACCTATTACTCAATTTACATTTCCTTGACAGTTATACAATGGATTCCGCAAATTGTTTTATTGATTTGTGTCCTAAAAATTTAAAAAATTAAAGAAATGAGGAGAAATGTGTTATTAAGTTTTCTCTTTTTATTTGCAGTGTTCCAGTTTGTGGATGCGCAAGTGAGAGGGACTGTCAATGACCAGGATGGATTTGGCGTTTCAGATGCTGAAGTAACGGTAATGGGAACCGATGTTTCGACTTTTACCGATTTGAACGGGGACTTTGAAATAGAAGCCCAGGTGGGAGATGTTTTAACGGTGACCGATGTGTTTGGCGCCACTAAAGACTTTAATGTTACAAGTGAAAACATGGGAATTCTGACTGTCGGAGCAGAAATTCTGACTGAAGCTGTGATTTTGGGTTATGGTATTTCTGAGACTGACGAACAAAAAACAGGAGCTTATGTTACCGTAAAATCAGATGATATTGAAAAAGTAGGATCTGTTTCCTTTGACCAGGCATTGCAGGGTCAGGTTGCCGGTGTGAGCATCGGAGCAGGAAGCGGACAGCCGGGAGCACATACCCCGATTTATGTTCGTGGTATTACTTCCCTTACCGGAAACGCAATGCCGCTTGTAGTGGTAAATGGTGTTCCGGTTACAACAGATGATATGTCATCGATTGCTGCAACTTCAAACCCGCTGGCAAACATTGACCCGTCAACTATTGAGTCGGTAACGGTATTGAAAGATGCGGTAGGAACTTCACTTTATGGTTCCAGAGGTGCAAACGGAGTTATCTTGGTAACTTTGAAAAAAGGAACATTTAGCAAAGGAAAATTCTCATTCAACAGTGAATTTGGAATTGGGGATACGGCTTTTGAGAAAAACGATTGGTTGGATGCGCAAGGACATGCCAATTTCTTTACAACTGCTTATGCCAATGCTACAGGAAACACGTTTGAAGATATGTATCCGGTAGTTGTTGATGCTTTGGGATGGGACGGAACTTCCAATTACAATTGGAGAGATGCGGTTCGTCATAATGCAATTAGTTCACAGAAATATGTGTTGAACTATTCGGGAGGTTCTGACAAAATGAGATTGTTTACTTCCTTGAGCTACAATGATCAGGATGGGATTTCCAGAGATGCTAATTATAACAGAATTTCAGGATATTTAGGAGCTGACTGGATGGTGAGCGACCGAATGAACCTAAACTTTGACGTAAGTGTGAGCAAAGCAAAACAAACAGGTCCGACTGATGGTTCTGCATTCTCAAATCCAGTTTTTGGTGGAAACATCCTGTCTCCGACACAGCCATTCTACGCTGCTGACGGAGCTTACAACTTTGATTTGTATTATTTGAATTCTGAATTTAACCCATTGGCCATTCAGGACAGAAACGTTACACTTTCTGAATTCTACAAAGCGATTGTGAATTTGGGAGGTGATTATGACATCACAAAAGATTTGAATTTCGAAACCAAATTCGGAGTTGATTATAACTTCTACGACGAATTATTGTATTGGAATCCTGATTTCGGTGACGGAAACAGCGGACACCCGCTTGGAAACGGATACGGATATGCAGCTCAGAAAAACTTCAACACTTGGAACTGGAGTAACGCTTTGAAATATCAGAAATCTTTTGATTTGCACAACTTGACTTTGACAGCAGGTACAGAAGCTATCAAATATGATTACAGCTATGTATTTGCAGAAAAGAGAGGATATGCGGCAGGAAACACCAAGCCGACGCTTGACAATGCAGTAAACCCTTCAGACGCTTCATCGGGAGGAACTGACTATTCATTTATGAGTTATTTCGGACGTTTGGCGTATGACTTTGACGGAAAATTCTCGGTTACGGGTAACATCCGTAGAGATGCTTCTTCACGTTTTGGTAAAGACAACAAATGGGGAACTTTCTGGGGAGTTGGTGCTGCTGTGAATTTTGAAAGATTCATTAATGCCGACGCATTGAATATGTTGAAATTAAGAGGTTCTTATGGTACAGTTGGTAATGCAGAAATCGGTAACTATGCTTCTATGTCATTATACCGCGCAACCAACGGAGCTTATCTTGGAGCGCCTGCTGGAGCGATTGTACAATTGGGTGATTCCAACTTGAAATGGGAAACTACCAATCAGTTGAACGTTGGGGTTGATTTCGGATTGTTCCAAAACCGTTTGAGAGGTACCGTTGATTACTACGTTAAAAACGTTGACGATTTATTGTACACAGTTCCGACGAATGCTTCTGCTTCAGGATTTACCAGCTATTGGACAAATGACGGTGAAATGAGAAGTTCAGGTATTGAAGCTTCCTTGACGGTTGTTCCGGTAAGAACAGATGATTTCGAATGGTCAATTTCAGGTAACTATGCTTACAACGATTCTGAAATTACCAATATCAACGAAGGTAACATCGCAGTGAGAAATGGTGTGAAAGCTTGGCAAAACGGTCACAACCCAACTGAATTCTACACAAGACTTTGGTCAGGTGTTGACCAATCAAACGGACTTCCATTGTGGTACACAGACGAAACCAGAACGACCACCACAAGTGTTGCAGCTGAAGCAGCTATGTCTTTCACAGGAAAACAAGCTTTGCCGGTTCATACAGCAGGACTTGCAACTTCTTTGAGCTATAAAGGATTTGTATTGAGTTCTCAATTCTCTTATGCGGGAGGACATTCAGTTTATGACCGTTGGGGATTTGTTTACAACAGTGACGGTGGATATGCTTACCTGAATACAAGACAAGATTGGGTAGAAGGTGCTTGGACACCAGAAAATGCAGGGAATGCAACTTCTCCGCAAATTATCTATGGAGGAAATGCTTCAAGTAGTACTAACTCAACAAGGTATTTGTATGACGCTGACAACATCCGTTGGAGATCTGCCGAATTGGGATACCGTTTTGGAAAAGATATTTTGGGTGAAAAAGTCGGATTGGATAATATCTACGTTTACGTAAAAGGTTACAACCTGATTGTATGGACATTTGACAAAGACCTTTGGTTTGACCCTGAAACGGCTTCAAACGATACTGATTTGTCGTATGGAATCGAAAGAATGGGATTGTATGATTTGACTCAGCCCAATTTAAGACAATTCGTCTTTGGTGTAAGACTGGATTTCTAATTATTAAAAAGAATTAAAATGAAAAAAATATTATTTAGCTTAAGTCTAATCGGTTTTCTGGGACTCACTTCATGTAGTGAAGAAGACTTTTTGGATTACGAACCGAGTAACTCGGTCGAAGTTGACGATAACACCATCCTAAATGACGGACAGCTGCAAACTGCAGTATTCGGAATTTACGATGCGATTTCAAGCAATTACGCTTACGGAAACTATTATGTTTCTGCACAAGAATTGCTGACCGATAATGGATTTGTTTTGTTTGATAATTCAAACCGTTTTACAGATTTCTACCGCTATCAGCACGCGATTTCTTCGGGTGGATCTATTTCCAATATGTGGACCATCGGGTACCGCGCCATTGCAAGAGCCAACTTTGTTTTGTCTTTTGAAGAAAAAACAGATGCAACCGGGAACTTGATGTTTACAAGTGATGCTGCAAAAGTTAGTTTTGCCGAAGCAAGAACTTTGAGAGCACTTGAACTTTTCAACCTTGTAAATTATTATGCACGACCTTATGGGACCATTGACCAGGACATGGGAATTCCGGTTCCGACAGTGTTTGAGAGAGATACGCCACTTCCACGTAAATCTGTAGAAGAAGTTTACAACGAGATTACTTCTCAGTTGGAACTGGCTGCTCAAAACTTGCCTTCAAATGCGGAAGCAAACACCGCACAGGTAACAAAAGAAGCGGTTTACGGACTTTTGTCAAGAGTTTATTTGTACAAAAAAGACTATCAGAAAGCTGTTGAATTTGCTGATTTGGCTTTGGCCGAATCCGGTCTGATGACACAAGGAGATTTGTTGAATTATTACCAGAATCCTTTGTCTTACACAGAAACTTTATTTGCAATTGACTTTACAGAAATCGACAACCCGAATACAAACGATGCTTTGTATGCCACCTGGACGCCCGGCGGAACTTACGAAGACACGGCAGCAACAACAGATTTCTATAATCTGATTCCTGACTCTGATGCAAGAAAAGATTTGTATGTTCAGTGGAGTTCTACAGACAATCCACTTCCATACGGTGTTTTGAAATTCGGAGGCGTGGACAATGATGTAGTCGTAATTCGTGCAACTGAAGTTTTGTTGAACAAAATCGAAGCTTTGTATTACATCAATCCAACTCAGGCTCAAACCGAATTGGTAAACTGGGTACAGTCTTACAGAAATGCAGCATATTCTTTCTCTGGAACAGGTCAGGCTTTGCTTGAAGAAATCCTTTTGCAAAGAAGAATTGAGTTGGCATTTGAAGGTCACCGATATTTTGATATGAACAGATATCAGATGGATCTTCAGAGAAATGCTAACTGTACTGTGAACTGTGAAGTTCCGTTTGCGGATTATAAGAGAGTTTTCCCTATTCCGTTGAACGAAATGAACACGAATCCGGAAATGATTCAGAATCCAAACTATCAATAAAATATATAGAGGATTTAATGTTTTATAGTAGAGAGCCGTTGAGAAACGGCTCTTTTTTTATACCATGGTGAGTGATTCAACATGAAGATTCTGAATCCATTGGTTCAGGTTTTCTTCGCTAGAAAGATTGAATTTTTTACGGAGTTTGTACTTTCTGTTCTGAACCGTACGAAGTGAACTAAAGGTCATTTCTGCAATCTCTTTTGTTGAGAAATCAAGCTTCATCAGCGCACATAATTTCAAATCGGCAGTGGTCAGATCCGGATAATCATTTACAAGCTGACTGTAAAATTCGGGATAAACTTCAATGAATCTCGACAGGAAATTTGGCGAATTGGAAGTCGCCAGTTCTACTACTTCTTCAAAAGCATTGTTCAGTTTTTTCTTCAGTTGAAGGTTTTCTTTTTTCCCTTTCAGGTTCTTTCTTTTTTGTTTTTTACTGTAAACGAAAACTCCGCTGAGAATAACTGCAATTAACACTCCGGAAATTACAAAAATCAATACCACATTGGCATTTGCCTTTTCCACTTTGATTTCTCCGTCAGTTTGGGCAAGCATAGCCGGTACTTTGATATTTCGCTTTCTGGCTTCGTCCACACTGTCTTTTACTGCCACATATTGTTTCAGATAAGAATTTGACAATTCTGAATCGCCTTTTTTATGATAGGTTTCTGAAAGTAATTTATAGAGAACCACTCGCGGACGATTAATTTCTTCATTGAGCTGAATGGCATTTTCAAAGGAACTGATGGCGTTTTGTAAATCTCCCGAAGCTTCATAATATTTACCTGAAATCTCCTTTAAAAGTGCCTTTGAATAATTGGTCCCTAGTGATTTAGAATAATTTTCAGCGTAATTCAAATAAATTTTTCCCGAATCCAATTCATTGTTTTCAATGTAAACTTCAGAAATACTGACCGAACTAGTAAATTTATTGTTGACATTGGTAGAGGGCGAATGATAAGCAGATTTGTAATAATAAAGCGCCGAATCATTTTGTTTTTTGAGCTGATAAACATCGCCGATATTGATATAAATGCCAATCAGTTTATTAACTCTATCTTCCTGATTTTTGACCCTGTTTGAAATTGCGATGGCCTCTTTGTATTTTTTTACGGCATCATCATACAAACCCAACATGTGAAGATTCAAACCTTCACGGAACGCAATCGAATAGGAAATATCATCATTTTGAGAAGTGTAAGACTGATTTTTGGCTTTGAGAATGTAGGAGGTTGAAACATCCAGTTTTCCTTTGACAAAATAAACGCCGGACATGCCCAAATAGGCTTGCGCAAGTCCTTTTGAATATTTTTCAGATTTTGAAAGTTCTTCTGCAGACTTGTAAATCTCAAGTGCTTCATCAAACTTTTCGTCCTGATAAAGATCGGAAGCTTCCTTTAAAAGCTGATCAATTCTATGATTTTCAACTTGTTGTGGAAATATAAATCCCAATCCCGCCTTGAGCGGAAACGATAAAATTACAATGAAAATAAACGACAATGCTCCTCTCCTCATACATCAATTCTTGGTTAGTTAATAGTTCAGGAAAAAGTGTTTTCCATAAAACAATCGAACCGACATTCCAATCAATCACCGTACCAATCAAGAAAATAAAATGTTAAGACTGTTCACCAATTTGGTCAATTGCATTGAATTTTTGCTTATTCAATTCAAATTCTTTCTTGTTTACAACTCTGGTTTTTGACCATGCGTCATGCCAACCGGTTGTTCCAAAAAATGAGAAGGCTTCAAAAGGCACACATCTGGAAATACTTCTGATAAAGATTGCATTGAGTGTCGGCTCGCTCCCGTCCAACATTACAGCTTGTGTTCCGGTAATGAATTTACCTATGCTTCTTCCTTTAAAAGCTGCTTCCTGAACGAAAATAAAAGTAAAATAAATAAGTATTCCAATCAAATTACCTACAATTGGAACATCTAAAACTGCTAATGAGGATTCCATGCCAAACAAAACAAGTGAAGCACCCAGTATAAACATAAAAACCAGCAGAATTATATAATCAATTATAAAATTTGCAAATCGAATTCCTTTTGAAGCGAGAGAATGCTCAACAGGGTCAAGAAAGTTACTCATGATAATTTTTTTGCAAGTATAAGATTATTTCAAAAACTTATCAAATCGTCTGATGTCGGCTTCCCTATCGATTGGTTTTTCTTTTTCAATGAAATTATATAGAAATTCCGTCATCTGTGGTCCCAGAAGTGTTCCGCGCGTTCCCATTCCGTTGAGGATGTAAAGGTTTTGATAATTGGGATGGTTTCCCAAAATCGGACGTCGGTCCACGATGGTTGGGCGGATTCCCGCTTTTTGTCCGGTTATTTTATAATTTCCAGTATAAATTTCTTCTAGGTGTTGTTTCATTTCAACTCTTCCTTTTTCGGTAGGTTCATAAGTGAGGTCCTCGCGGTCGTAAGTGGAAGCTGTGAGGCAGGTTTTTCCCGATTCGGGCATCAGGAAATTATGGGCTTTCCAAATGGCTTTGGGAATTTCTGATTCTGTTTCTATTTCCAGAACTTCACCTTTCACTCCGATTACTGGTAAATAGTTGAAATAAGGATTGTTAAGCACATTAAATCCTTCACAAAAAACGATTTTCTGTGCTTGAATGTCTTTGTAAATAACTTTATCTTCTTGAATGTTTAATTCGGAATAATCAAAGCTTTCGTTTCTGTATATTTTTTTTTTGATTAAATATTCTGCGAATTTTGAAATACACTTTCCCAATTCAACTCTACCGGTTTGCCTGACTTCTGCATACCCAAATGGCGAATTAATTTTTTGATTTTCCGTATTTTGAATTTCATCTGAAAGAAAAGGCATGAGTTGGGGCATTGCCGATTTTTTGTTCCAGGTTTTGATTTCATCTTCATTTTTCAAAATTCGGTAAGTCGGAATTTTTTCAATGAATTTTTCGCCCAGTAAATCTTCAAATTCCGAAAAATATTTGTGCATCAGTCTTAATTGTTCTTCCGCATTCCAGATCAAAGAGAAACGCTTTAAAACCACAGGATTGTAGATTCCGACCGCAACCGAAGATGCTTTGTTTTGATTTGCGTCCAATAGCAAAAATGTTTTTCCTTCTTTCAGTAACTTCAAAGCAAAACAACTTCCTGCCACACCCTGTCCTACGATAATATATTCAAGCATCGTTAATTTAATATTAAATTCTTTAGATTATCACAAAATTTCTATATTTGGAATCTGTCTAAAATAATTAACACAAAAATGAGAAATTTTTATTTAATTCTATTGCTGCTATGCTGTGGATTGGCTTTTGGCCAGTCGAGGGTGGTGGCCAAAAAAATTGAAAGTTTGAATGCAAAAAGTCAGCCTTTTACCGGTTATGATCTTTTTTCAAAAAATAACGACACACAAAAAGCTTCGCGGTATCTTACTTCAGCTACTGATGTGACTGTTCTGAACATTAACCAACAGGAACTTCAACGAGTTGTAGAGGAAGCTCCTGAATTTATTTCGATTGCAGTTCCTTATCAGGACGAGATGATTGAAGTACAAATGTACAAGCAAAACATTCTTACTGATGAATTCAAAGTGAAAGACGAAAGCGGAAATTATTATGATTATACGCCGGGTCAGTACTATCGGGGTGTGGTAGCCGGCGATTACACTTCTTTGGCGGCGATCAGCTTCTTTGAAGATAATGTGATGGGAGTTGTATCAACAAACGAAATCGGAAATCTTGTATTGGGAAAATCCACTGACAAAGTGGATTATATAACTTATTCAGATCGTAATATTCTGGGAGAGAATCCTTATGAATGCGGTTTTGATGAGTTGGAATATAATCAGCAGATGGAAGGTCAGATTTCTTTTGATCCGGAAATGATGAATTCTCCCAATACCACCAACTGTGTAAAGATTTATTATGAAGTAGCATATCGTCCTTATTTAAATAATGGTTCAAGCGTGACTACTACAGTTAACTGGCTTACAGGAATCCAAAATAATATAGCAACTTTGTATAACAATGACGACATAGACGTTGCCTTGAACATGATCAAAGTTTGGACTTATGATGATCCTTATGATGGTTCCTATGGAGAAAACCTTGAAGAGTTTGCCATGACAGTTCATGATTTTGAAGGAGATATTGCACACCTTGTAAATACACCAACTACTACCAGTGTTGCTTACTTAAACTCTTTATGTACAAATTATAATTATGCCTATTCGGGAATCAGCCTTGCCTATTCCCAGGTTCCGACTTATTCCTGGACTATTATGGCGATGACCCACGAAATGGGACATAGTTTTGGTTCACCGCACACTCATTCTTGTTCTTGGAACGGAAATAATACTGCTATTGATGGTTGTTACACTACAGAAGGAAGCTGTCCTAACCCTGGAATTCCGAGTGGAGGTGGAACAATTATGAGCTATTGCCACCTTCAGAATGTGGGAATCAACTTCAATCTTGGATTTGGTCCTCAGCCTGCTGCCCTGATAAGAAGTACGATTGATTCAAAAACATGTTTGCAGACGAATTGTATTGATACAGGTGACTCTTGTACAATTTCAATTGAAGAACTGACTGTCGTACCCAACACAAACGGTAGCTTCAGTGTAAGTTTCGTGGACAATACTTCCGAATCCTGGAAATACCGCGTTTATCCGTTCGGAACAACACCACCTGATAGCTGGACACCAATTAATTCAACTTCTTTTACAGTAGATGGATTGGAAGACCACCAGTATTATGAAGTTGAAGTGATAAATGTTTGTGATGTGGTATTGGTAGGTCGCGGCCGAACTGGCTTGATGCTTCCCGGAGATTTCTGTGATGGCACATTATTTACAGATACCGGAGGAACTACAGCTTCTTATTCCTCAAATCAACATCTGATTAAAACTTTTTATCCATCGAGTCCGGATGAAAAAGTGAATCTGAACTTCATAAAGATTGGCGTTCAGACCAATGTGGACTTTATGTACGTTTACAATGGTGACAGCACAGATGCTCCATTGTTTGCAGGCGGAACAATCACAGGTAATAATAATCCCGGACCATCGTTCACTTCTACTGACGAATCCGGTGCCATCACAATTAAGTTTATTTCCAGCCCGGAAATCAATAATTACGGATGGGAAGCAGTTGTAAACTGTTCTGCGCTTGGAATTGAAGAAATGAGTGATTCATTTGGAGTTTTGGTTTATCCAAATCCAACTTCAGATGTATTAAACATCAGTTCCCAAAAAGCAAAAATTGATTCTGTTTCCATTGTGGATGCAGCAGGAAGAACCGTTCTCTCCAATAAATTGTCAAATAACAGTGGAAGTATTAAAATAGGGCATTTGCCAAAAGGCGTTTATATACTGACGCTGAAACTAGACGGACAAACCGTTACCAAAAAGATTATCAAGAAATAATTCTTTTTTAAATACATCAGAAAGCCACTCAGTTTTGAGTGGTTTTTTTATTTGAATTAATAAAGAAGAAATATTTTTCAAAAAATTATGTTGAGCTGTCACTTTTTTGAAAATTCATTCGTCTATACAAACAGAAGCCTATAATTTTGAAGATTATTTCAATCCATAGAAAACAAGAAGTGGAATTATTACTACCACAACTAAAAAAGCAGGACAGACTGGCTCAAAAGGAATTATTTGACCGCTCTTCTCGCAAAATGCTCAGCGTTTGCAGAACCTATATTTCCGATTTGCATTTCGCCGAAGACTGTATGCTCAAAGGTTTTCTAAAGGTTTTCAAAAATATTGATTCCTATAAATCCCAAGGAAGTTTCGAAGGATGGATGCGACGGGTCATGGTCAATGAATGCCTGGATTTCATCAGAATGAACAAAAGCATGATTTATCTGGATGAAGTTATTTTAAAAGATGAATCGGTTGATTTTGAAGAAGATATGTCAGGGATCAATGCGCAGGATTTGCTAGATCAGCTTCCCGAAACTTATCGCACAGTTTTCAACCTTTTTGTTTTGGAAGATTATTCACATAAAGAAATTTCCGCTTTGTTATCTATTTCAGAAGCGACTTCCAAAACCCAATTATTGAGAGCAAAAAATAAACTCAGAGAACTTGTTCTCCAACAAAAAACCAAGGCAAATGAACAATAAATTAGAAAATAACATCAAAAATAAACTGGAAAACAGAGAGATTCCGGTTTCGGAAAATGCCTGGGAAAAACTCAGCGAAATGTTGGAGGAAAAACCTCAGGAACGTAAAATAATACCTTGGTTTTGGATGGGAATTGCGGCTTCGGTAGCAGTGATTCTCGGTTTGTTTTTCGGATTGAATTATCTGAACCCAGAACCCGAAGCCAAAACCGGAAATCCGACTGAAATGGTGATTCAGAATGCAGATAATCAGCCGGAAGAAATCATTTCAAGCGAAAGAGAAATCGTTCAGAATGAAGCAGAAATCGCAATTCAGACCAAAGAAAATCATTATGCCGATAATCTCAATCCAACGGAAATTCTAAAAACACCTAAAAAGGAAATTTGGATTGAAAATTCAAACGAAAATCGGGTTGTGGAAGAAATAATTAAAGAATATACAGAACCAAAAGTGGGGCAGAATGAAGAACCGGTAATGGTGCTAAATACCGATTCGATTTCAAAACCTGTAAAGAAAGCCAATTATGTTGATCCGGAAATGCTGTTGTATTCCATTGAAAACAATCAGGCGGTTCAGCAGAAAAATTCGGGTTCGCGTATGGTTATCATAGACTTTAATAAATAGGTAAAATTCATTAAATCAGTAATTTAAATAATATCAAGATGAAAAAATATATCGTCTCAGGACTTCTGTGCCTTGTCGGAATGACTTTGAATGCACAAAAAATTAAATTCGACTTCAACGATAACACGCAGACTGACGAAAGGGTGAGTCCGGCGGCACGTGAAAAAATGGAGCAATACGCCATCGAAATCAGAGAAATCGTAATTCGTGAAAAACTCGCTATGGAAGCCGAAGTTTCCAAAGTGGATGAAGATTTGTCGCAAGGAAACATTTCCGATTCCCTGGCCGGAAATCTGAAGGCCGATATTGCGCTTCGTTTTTCGGAAAGAATTAATTCAGGAATTGAAAACCTGAAATTCGATCTGGATGAGGTGGTGAAACAACAGGTTCAATATTCGATTATGAATACCGATGTGGAAAAACTCAAAGAAGAGCAAAATTCAAAAGTGGAGGAGTGGTATTACAAACCGCAAAATGAAATTACCGGTTATCTTTCCTATGGGATGATTACGCTCGCAGACGGCGAAAATCAAAAACTGAACGACCATCTGGCTTATTCAAGCGGCATCGATTTCGGGTTTTTGTACCATCGGCAGTTCAGCAAAACAAGTCCTTTTGTGTTTTTGACCGGAGCGTATTTGTCCTGGCGAACTTTAAGGTTTGATGATAATTATTTCGCAACCCGAAATCTGGATGGTCATGTAGATATAAATCAGTACGAACATAATCTCGACAAAAGCAAACTGAGAGCGACTTACATTATGATTCCGCTCGGGATTAAATTCAGTACGGCCGGGTTAAAGACCAAAAACGATGAAACTTATCGCGTACCTGACAAAGGAATCGGTTTTACAGCCAATGTTTATGGGGGTTTTCGGATTTCTACCAATCATATAGTTGATGGAGTGGATGTAGATTACCGCGACAAAAAAACCAATTATGAATTAAATAATTTCGCCTATGGTGGACAGTTCACGCTAAGCATTCACAACTGGAATTTCTTTGTACGTCAGGAATTCAGTCCTTATTTCAACAAAGGAACTTTTGACGACCGCAAAATGCTTCAATTCGGATTGAACCTTGGATTTTAAACAGATTATCCTCATATAAATTATCAAATGGAAAAACCTCAGACTTTCAAGATTCTGAGGTTTTTTTTAATTATTCAATATAATTTATTTCTTGATAATCTTCTTCGACTGATAACCCAAATCATAATGGAAAAGCAGATAATAAATACCGGGTTTTTGCGGGAAAGCAAACTGATAAGTTCTTTTTCCTTTGGAATCAATGGTTTCACGAAGTAATTGTTGGATGAGTTTTCCGCTTTCATCAAACAAAGTAATGACCATGTGGTCTGAACGCTGATAATCCACCGAAATATTCAAAACATCTTCAACCGGATTGGGCGCAACTATGATGGCCATATCTTCGGGACGTTGGGTGTCTATATCGCTTACGGAAAGATTGTCTGTATATTTGTAAATGCTGTGACCGGAACAATAAACCAGATTTTGGTTAAAAATCTGAAAACGATTCAAGCTCCAGCCAAATCCGGTGTCGTTCCAGGTTTGTCCGCCATCTGTGGTTTCAAGAAATCCGCTGTTGTGGCCGCCCATCCAGCCATGATTTTCGGTAATAAAGCCAACACCTTGAATAAAGGGATCGGGTACTTCAAACTCTTGCCAGTTTTGTCCGTTATTGACAGATTTAATGAGCTTTCCGTTGAATGGATCGAATGACTGAACCGCGCCAAACATTACATTGGGGTTGGAATAAAGAATCTGCATTTTCCAAACTTGTTCGCCCGGTCTTCCCGAATTGTAAATTTCAGTCCAGCTTTGTCCGCCATCAGTAGTTTTCAAAATAACGCCACCACTGTTGCTTCCTCCCGAAACATATCCAAGTTGTTCATCCACAAATAATATTTCCACCAATGAATTCGCATAAGCACTCATATCAATAACTTCCCAAGTTTCACCACTATCAGTGGACTTAATGACATAGGCGGGTTCAAAATAAGCACCACAACCATACACCGTGGAATCGCCAACTGTGTCCAACCCACAAATTGCCGGAATAGCTCCCTGTAAATCCCAAACTATTTCCCAGGTTTCACCACCGTCTGTGGTACGGTATAAGGTTTCGGAAAGGGCTCCTAAAAATCCGATGTCTTCGTTCAGGAATTCAATGTTCCGGAGATATTCACCATTATTATAGGATTGTTGCGTCCAAGTATTACCACCATCTGTGGTTTTGTAAACGGCAGATCCAGCTCCGTCAGCTGCCCAGCCAAGATTCTCATTTAAGAAAAACACATCATCATAACGAGATGGAGATTCAGGAATGTTCAATTGTTCCCAGTTTTGAGCCAAACCCGGAAACAAGCCTGTAATGGCTGCAAGCAGAATTAATTTTGATTTCATGTGATAACTTAAGATGGAATCAAATGTAAAAATTAATTTGACTTTATTTAAAAGTCTTCATCATTTCTTCCACGACTTTGTTGGCCGCCGGACAAATCAAAGTGTTTTTCAGCGTAAGATGATTGATTTGGTAGAATTTTTTTCGGTCGGTATGCGGATATTCCCGACAAGCTTTGGGACGATGTTCATAAACCGAACAATAATTATCAGAACCCAAAAAAGGACAAGGAACCGATTGTAAAACATAATCCTTTTCTTCGTCCAATCTTAAATATTTTTCGATGAACTGAGAAGGTTTCATCCGAAATAAACCCGCCAATCGTTCGATGTCTTTTTGGGTAAAAAGCGGACCGGTGGTTTTACAACAATTCGCACAAGAAAGACAATCGATTTCCTCAAAAACTTCCTCGTGAATTTCCAGCATTTTCCGGTCAAAATCTTTGGGCGGTTTCTGTTTGATTTTGCCTAAAAACTTTTTATGTTCGGAATGCCTTTGCTGGGCTTTCTGTTGGTTTTCAATGATTAAACGATCTCCCATTTTTCGATTTCTCCCGGAATGACAGTAAATATTTCCGCCGGATCTATACTTTCCAAATCTTTTAATTTATAAAATTGACTAGTATCGCGGATTTCCAATTTGCGAAGCAAATGTTTGAATTCATACGCCATTTGTCCGTCGTTTACTTTTATATTTTGCGGAACAAATTCCCAATTGATTTTGGATTTGTCAAATTTATAACCGCGTTTGTCGGCTTCTAACCATATTTCCGCCAAATATTGATGAATGGCTTCCACCGGATTTTCCATTTCCTTGAAACGAATCAATTGCGGATGATTTTGATAACCTTTGGTTTTTCCTTCCAATACATTTTTGGCCAAAAGGGTTTCCCGCCAAAGAGCAACCAAACCTTTTGCATCTAAATATTTTGGATGAAGGGACCAGAGACGCATTTATTTTTTTAGTAAATTGAATATTATCTTTTTGACCAATCAATTCTTCTTCAATTCCTCCACTGATTTCACTCCGCGAAGTTTCAGAAATTCAGAAATCACAGCATGATGCGAAACGGTTTTATCCTTGAAATAATTCACGAAATAATTCTTTTCTTCTTCGGTGGCTTCCAATTGATTGAGAATGTTTAGCAAATGCATTTTCATATGCCCTTGCTGAATTCCGGTGGTCACCAACGAACGCAAAGCTGCGAAGTTTTGTGCCAATCCGGCAACGGCGACAAATCCCATCAGTTTTTCTGCATTTGGATTGCCCAATACTTGCAAAGCCAGTTTCACAAGCGGATGCAAAGATGTCAATCCACCAACAGTTCCAAGCGAAATCGGCAAATCGAGCCAGAAACGGAAAACGCCGTCTTTGACTTCGCAATGCGTCAAACTGCTGTACTTTCCGTTTCGGGAAGCGTAGGTATGCGCACAGGCTTCCACCGCACGGAAATCGTTTCCGGTTGCGATGACCACAGCGTCAATTCCGTTCATAATTCCTTTGTTATGCGTGGTAGCCCGATAAGGTTCCACTTCGGCAATTCTCACGGCACGGCTGAATTTCTCCACAAATTCTTCTGAAGTCACATCGCCTTCAGCCAAGTCTTCCACCGGACAACTTACTTCGGCTCTTACGATGCAATCCGGTGTATAATTCGACAAAATACACATCACGATTTGCAAGGAATCTTTTTCTTCCGAAGTGAAATTTTCGCTGTCGTAAATTTCTCTTTTCAAAGTTTGGGCAAATTGTTCCAAACAGGAATTGATAAAATTCGCACCCATGGAATCCACGGTGTCAAATTCTGCATGAATCTGGAAATAATCTTCGATTTCAGCCGTTTTATCGACGAGTTTCAAGTTCAGAATTCCACCGCCACGGGCCTGCATATTTTTGGTAATCGCTTCGGTGTCCTTGAAAAGTTTGGCCAAAACGGTTTCGATGAAAAAACGTTCCAATTTTTCTTTGTTGCCACGGAACATAAAATGCACATGACCGAGTTTGACTTTGGATAAAACTTCGGTTTTGAAACCACCTCGTGAAATCCAGAATTTGGCGGCTTTGGAAGCTGCGGCGACCACCGAACTTTCTTCAATCGCCATTGGGATGCAATGCAATTCTCCATCGATCAAAAAGTTAGGCGCAAAGCCAAACGGCATATAAAAATTGGAAAGTGTGTTTTCTGAAAATTCATCGTGAAGTTGCTGTAATGCAGGATCTTCGTTCCAGTATTGTTTCAGGATTTGGATGGCATTTTCCGAACCGTCAAGGTATTCGTTTACCAACCACTCGATTTTTCCTTCTTTTGACATTTTGGAAAAACCTTCCACGGGCGTGTGATTCATAGTTTGAAATTCTGAAATACAAAAGTAACTATTCTGTTTTTGATTGATTTGACTTCTAAAGTTAATTATTGTTAAAAAGGCAAAAGAAAATTTTTTAGAAATTTTAAGGAAGAACTTGGAAAAAAAATAAATTCAACCGTATATTCGCGGAATAATTGTTCAAGGCAATTAGTAAAAAAATGCGGGAGTAGCTCAATTGGTAGAGCTTCAGCCTTCCAAGCTGAATGTTGCGGGTTCGAGTCCCGTCTCCCGCTCTGGAGCTCGTGACATTCACGGGCTTTTTTGTTTACTTTAATTGGATTTATTTAAAAAGAAATAAAATTCCGTTCCTTCTTTGTAGGTGCTTTTCACAAAGATTTTTTCACCGTGTGCTTCGAGGATGTGTTTCACGATGGAAAGTCCAAGTCCCGAGCCTCCGTGGGTTCTGCTTCGGCTTTTGTCAATCCGATAAAATCTTTCGAAAATCCGTTCCAGATGATCGGGTTTGATTCCGATTCCATTGTCTTTTACGATGGTTTTGATTTTTCCGCTTTGGGTCTGGAAAGAAACGATGACTTCAGCGCCGTCTTTTGCAGAATGATTAATTGCATTGACAATGAGATTGGTCAGAACTTGTTCTATTTTCTCAATGTCTCCCAAAACCCGAATCGGTACGTCTAAGGGATTTTCGATTTTCAGAATGACGTTATTATTCTGGGCTTTGATTTCGAGTAAATCAAAAATTTCGCGCGTAAGGGCAAGAATATTGAAAGGTTTTTGTTCGAGTTTTACGCTTCCCGATTCGAGTTCGGTAATCATATCGAGGTCTTTGACAATGTAAGTCAGGCGCTCGACCGATTTATTAATTCGGTTTAAATATTTATCGCGAATGGATTCATCGTCAATTCCGCCTTCAATTAATGTCAGTAAATATCCCTGAATGGAAAAAAGTGGGGTTTTAAGCTCGTGCGAAACATTTCCGAGGAATTCTCTTCGGTAATTCTCCCTTTCGGTCAGCAAATCGATTTCCTTGGTTTTGACATCGGTCAGCGATGAAATCTGTTCGGACAATCCTTCAAAATCTTTTGCTGCATTTTGCGGATTTAAATCTGGAACCAGATTATACAAATGGGAAATATTCAGTTTTGAAAAGGATTTAAATGCGATACCAAGCAGGGCAAAAATGACGAGCGAAGGAATCAGGAAAGCCACCAGAATTCCGGTCCAAATAAATCCCGGAGAAATCCAATAATCAAAAGGTCTGTTGAGTAAAACGGCTGTAAAAAGCCAACTCAGCAGCCAGATGATAACACCGCCGATGAGTGCGTACAAAAAGGAGTTGAACCAACGGTGGGGCGTAGCCATTCAGGAAATTCTAAGCATTTAGTTTATATCCTACACCTTTGATGGTGGAAAGCCGATCATTTCCAAACTTTTCGCGTAGTTTCCGGATGTGAACGTCGATGGTCCTTCCGCCTACAACCACCTCATTTCCCCAAACTTTTTCAAGAATTTCATCACGTTTAAAAACCCGTTTCGGGTTGGAAGCCAGAAGTGCTATGAGTTCGAATTCTTTTCGCGGAAGCATAAATTCTTCGTCACGGAAAGTTACTTTATAAGTTTCTCTGTCGATGGTAAATTCTTCCAGTTCAATTAATTGCTGTTGTTCGTCGGTTGATTTCAAACGAAGCAAAGCTTTGATTTTACTCATCAGAACCTTGGGTTTTACCGGTTTGGTGATGTAGTCATCGGCACCGGCTTCGTATCCAGCCAGTTGAGAGAATTCTTCCGTTCGTGCGGTAAGGAAGACAATCAATGTTTTTTTCAGCGATTCGATTTTCCGGATTTCAGCACAAGCTTCGATTCCGTCCATTTCGGGCATCATCACATCGAGTAAAATCAGGTCGGGCTTTTCGATTTTTGCTTTTTTAATTCCTTCTGCGCCGTCAGAAGCCGTAAATACTTCGTATCCTTCTTTGACAAGATTGTAGGATAAGAATTCTAAGATATCGGGCTCATCGTCAACTAAAAGTATTTTTATTTTTTTCATAATCGCGTCTCAATCCGGTGTGCAAAGTTAAGCTAAAATTCTCAAAATTAGGCTCAAACATAAGGCTTAACAAAGATTTAAAGATAAATTAACCTGGTAACGTTAAGTTAAACAAAACTTAAAGATGAGGCAAATTTAAACTTCTCAAAGCTTCTGTTCTTTGCAAAGAATTTTGAAGAGAAAAAATGTACAAACTAATTTTTGCACTATTGCTTTTGGCAGGAAGTATTCTGAAAGCACAATCTACCGGAGTGATCTATGGAAATGTAAAGGACGAATCCGGGCTAGGAATCAGTACAGCTGATGTATTTATAGAGGGAACTATTTTTTCGGTTTTCACAAATACTGACGGAAGTTATGAAATGGAGGTCGATGCAGGAACTTATGAGGTAATTATTACAGCGATTGGTTACGATGAAACAATCCAGATATTGACGGTAAATGACGGGGAACGCGTTGAGTTTTCAACTGTACTTACTACCTCAATAGATTCTGCAACGCAGCTTAGCGAAGCAGTTGTAGTGGGAGAGGTTAATAAATCGACGGAATCTTCGCTTCTAAATGAGCAGAGAAAATCGATTGAAATGAAGCAAGCAATTGGTGCCCAAGAATTATCCAGAAAAGGAGTGAGCGATGTTGCTACAGCAGTTACAAAAACAACGGGAGTTTCAAAACAAGAAGGGGTAAAGAACGTATTTGTAAGAGGTCTGGGAGATCGGTATAATTCTACTTCCTTAAATGGATTGCCGTTACCATCGGAAGATCCCGAATATAAAAATATTTCATTGGAATTTTTCACGACAGACATTATTCATAATATTAATATCAATAAAACTTTTGGTTCGGATTTATATGGTGATGTAGCCGGAGCGAATATCGACATCGTTTCTAAAGAATTAGATAGAAAAGGCGTGTTTTCTGTTTTTACTGGGAACGGATATAATACAAATTTATCCGGAAATACTTTGTTAGTTGCTGATGGCAATAATTATTTCGGATATCCGGAAAACGGTATTGATATTCCGATTTCTAAATTGCAGACATACGGATTTGAAACGGATTTTAAACCCAGACAAAGACGCCATCCTTTCAATACTAATTTTGGGCTTTATGGAGGCGGAAGATTTAAGTTTGGAGAGAAAAGTTCATTGTCTTTGTTTGGTGTAGCATTAAATAACAGTGATTTCTATTTTCAGGAAGGAATTGTTAGACAAGTTAATTCTGAAGGAGGAATCAGACAAGATATGAAAGTGCAGAAATCGGAATATTCTGTCACACAAACCCTTATGGGGAATATCAAATATAAGTTCGGAAACGGAAGAAGCATAGCCGTTAATTCATTGTATATTCATGATAATCAACAGTCAGTTGGGGATTATAACGGATATACCACCAGGGTTAATGATAACGATTTTGCAACCAATTCTTTTATCAGAAGACAACAAATGAATAGTAATAATTTGTTTGTAAATCAATTATTGGTCGAATATAAATTCTCAAATAAACTTGATGCTAATTTAGGAGTTGGATATAATATGGTGAGAGGTTCAGAGCCTGACAGAAAAACCAATTCGTATGATTATGATTATAATGGCACGAACGGATATGTTATCGGAACCAATTCTGCGGCATTAAACAACCGCTTCTTTTCGACATTGGAAGAAGATGATATCACAGGAAAATTAGAGTTTAATTATAAATTCAATCCGGAAAGTGAACTGGTAAAAGTGTTGACCTTAGGGGGTGATTTCAGAAATACAGAAAGAACATTTGAGTACACACAATTTAATTTCCATTTCAATACACCCATTCCGGTGGATATAAATTATCCGGATTTGTTGTTTAATCAAACATATTTGACCTTAGGAAGACAAAACGGAGGTTTTGACTTGGTTACAGGTAGAGGAAGAGGAGATAATGCACTTGATCCATTCTACTATTTGGGAGAAAGAAATATTTACGCAGGATACGCTCAATTGATTTTTCCATTCACTTCTAAATTTACGGCATTACTCGGAGCTCGATTTGAGGCAGTAGAGCAAACCGTAAATTGGGATACCAACTTATCGAGTAGCGTAAATGATTTGACAGTACCTGAAGGGAAAATAGAAGATTCATATTTTTTACCAAGCTTAAACCTAAAATATTCTTTTAACGATGACAACGTTTTGAGATTGGCAGCAAGTCAAACTTACACATTGCCTCAGTTCAAAGAAGTGGCTCTGTTTCTTTATGAAGATGTAAACTTTTCCAGCTTTGGAAATCCATATTTGGAGGCAGCAACCAGTTTAAATTTTGATTTGAAGTATGATTGGTATTTATCCAGAAAAGGTGAAATTTTATCAGTAGGAGGGTTTTATAAATTAATTCAAAATCCAATCAACCGAATTCGTGTTGCTTCTGCGGCAAATGAACTTTCATATGTTAATACAGGGGATGCGTTTGCTACCGGAGTCGAAATCGAAGTCAGAAAAAACATTTTTCAAAGAGATGGCGAAATGGACAAACAGAGCCTTTCATTTGGGCTAAATTTATCGTATTTATATACGGAACAGAAACTGGAAGACACGGATAAGGATAGACTTACGGTGTTGTTTACCAATGAGAAAGACCAATTAGAAGGAGCTTCGCCACTATTAATTAATTCAGATTTGAGCTATAATCTATCTGGAGATAGAGTTGATTTTACAACTACAGCTGTATTTAATTATTTCTATGATAAGATTTTTTCCATCGGGACTTCAGAAAATGAAAACATTGTGGAAAAAAGCATTCCAACATTGGATTTTGTAAATAGAATTCAATTTAAGAAAAGCGGAATAGGATTGAGTTTATCCGTAAGAAACATTTTAGACCCTGACTTTGAACTTACACAGGAGACAAATGTTAATGGAAAAAAAACCGATACTTTACTGGGCAGTTATAAAAAAGGAATGACGTTTAGTTTCGGAATAAGTTGGTCAATGTAAACATTTTAAAAACAATAAATATTTGAGATTATGAACACAGGAAAAAGAATTTTAATGCTAACAGTTATCGCAGCTTTATTTATAGCATGTAGCGGTGACGATGATTCTACATCGCCAATAGATAATGGTGATGGGGCTGCAAACGGGATTATTACTTCATTGAATGACCCTGATTTTAATGCATCTGCTTTAAAAGGAAAAATTGGAGCAAACATTGAATTGCCGGCTGGAGACTATGTGTTATCAGGTGATTTGGTAGTACAAGCTCCTTACACATTGAAAATAAATCCGGGGACTACGTTCAAAGCAGTTGCAGGAGGATCCAATGTATATTTGGCAGTTGAACAAGGGGCAAAAATTGATGCTCAAGGAACGGCTTCAGCACCGATTAGATTTACATCAAATGCTTCATCTCCAGCTGCAGGTGACTGGGGTGGAATTATGATTATGGGATATGCACCATTAAGTGGAGGTGGATCAGCTGTAACAGAGGTTGTTGACTTCTTTTATGGAGGAGATAACACAAATGATAATTCAGGAGTTCTTTCTCACGTTATTATTGAGTATTCAGGAGCAAGAATCAATGATGAAAAAGAATTTAACGGTCTTACACTCTATGGAGTAGGAAAAGGAACTACAATTAATAATATTGCAGTTTTTAATAACGATGATGATACAATTGAATTCTTTGGAGGATCAGTGGACGTTACCAATTTATTGGTTGTAAACTCTACGGATGACTTGATTGACTGGACACAAGGATATAACGGAACCATCACAAATGCTTACGCAATTAGAGAAGAAGGATATAATTCAGTTTCTTCCGATCCTCGTGGAATCGAAGCAGACGGAAACCTTGACGGTTTAGCACCGGGACAAACAGGTCAGTCTAATCCTACAGTAAACGGTCTTACAATTGTTAACAATGCAGCAGTTGAATTTTCTGATATTTTTAAAATCAGAAGAGGTAGCGGGGCAACAATTACAAATGCTTTGGTAATTTGGGGAGCAAGCTCTACGATTGCCGGAGACTTCGTTGATTGTACAGACTCTTTAGGAGATGCTATGGGAAGTACAAACATTTCTGTATCTGTTTCAGGAAACGTTGATGCTGCAGATATTAAAGTGGGAGCAAATAATGCTACTGTAAATGTAGTATCAGGAAACACAGGAGCCGATACTTCTGCATTTAGTTGGACAGGATACCAATTCTAAAAATTTTTAATAATAGCCCTTTTATAATAAATTCTATAGGAGGGCTTTAATAATTTAATTATGAAGATTTATATTTTTACATTATTTACTATATTCTCTACTTTAATCTATTCACAAAGTTTTAGCACAAATCCAAGCATTCCTTTTAACACTACCACTATTGATATTAAAAACTTGGAAATAACTAATAATCCTACAAAATTATACCATTCAAATTCAACAAATGATAAAAATAAAATATATTTTAACTTTGACATTAAAGGTAAATATAAGTCACTAGAGTTATATTTATACTACGAATCAGTTTCTGAAAGTAACCGAATATGTTTTATACAATGGGATAACGACTTTGAGTTTCCCATAGAATATCCTTTTTGGGGAAATAAAGAGATGTGGTCAATTATAAACTCTAATTTCACCAATAACCGTCCCATACGAATTCCGGGTAGAAAGTTTGTTTTAGTCGCAAAATATCAAAGAGTAGGCTATTCTCAGGTAACCAAAGTAATTGAATATACAGCACCAATAACTGATGCTGATGGGGATGGAGTAATAGACGATGTAGATCAGTGCCCTTATGAACCGGGATCTTCTTCAAATTTTGGTTGTCCTTTCACGGGTAACTTAAAAATAGAAAGAGTGGTAATAAGACAAAATGGAGGTTCATACCCTATTGTATATGACTCCTCAAACGAGTCTAGTATACCAACGTTAGGGGATGTTCAATATCAAGTTGAAGTATATGCTAAAAATCAAGGAACAGAGGGGAAATCTTATGTGAGTTGGCAAGCTAGCTATTATAAAAGTACAAATTGTACATATCCAAATTGTCCTAAAATTAAATTTGCTGCTTTTAATTTCTATTATATGCCACCGAATGGAGCTCTTTCATCATCCGGCCATTTTGGTAAAATTTTACCTTACTCCACCCAGCCTGGCTATCATGAAATGGCAATTGAAATAGATTATTTGCAAGCATATGATGAAGAAAATGAAGTAGACAATATATTAAAATTTCCATTCTTCTATCAACCTGGGCATACTCATAAATACAGTTTGGAAATATATGATTCAAATACAAATTTGGTTGAGTCACATATTATAAAGGATGAATATCAACTAAATGACATCAAGCGAAATCTTCCAAAAGGAATCTATATTTTCAAAACGGAAAATGATTCAAGGAAAATAAGTATCAAATAAACATTATCAAAAAACAATAACCCTTTCAGTAATGGACTGGAAGGGTTTTTTAAAATTAACTATTTATTAATTAAGCAATTCTTAGGAAATGCGTACATTTGCAGTCCTATAACAAATAAGAGAGAAATGAAAAAAATTTTTACAACTTTGACTGTTTTGGCAGTAGTTAGCTTATCTGCACAAAATTTATTGACGAATCCAAGCTTTGAAAGTGATTTAGAGGGTTGGGCAGCAGGTCCTACATCATCTTACACAGCTCCTGAAGTCGTTTCAGGTAATTCTCAAGACGGAGACAAGCATGTAGCTTACATAGCTGCAACAGCAACAACTGGATTCTTTCAAAATGTTCCTGTGACTGAAGGTGAATCATACACGATTTCTTTCTGGTACAAAGCTTCAGGTGATGACACTGATGCAAGAATCTGGAGTATCTTCAGAGATGCTGAAGGAGCTGGTGTTTACACAACAGACGCAACTGAAGAAGATCCATTCAGAACAAATAACGGATATCTTCCAACTGCTACAGAATGGACATTCCATACAGCTACTATGCCTGCAGGTACAGGTGCTGTAAGTTTGGATGTTGCTTTCAGAGCTTATACAGGAGGAAATGCTGCTTTTGACAACATCAAAGCTGGTGTAGAAGGTTCTATGGGTGTTACTGACATGAACAATTTCGCTGACCAAGTGAAAATGAATACTGTTGTAACAAACAAATTAACCCTTGTATTGCCTGAGCGTGCAACCGTAAACATCTATACTATGGAAGGAAGATTGGTTTCTTCAAACCGTGTTGATAACGGAGGAAGCATCGATACTTCTGCTATGGCAAAAGGAGTTTACGTAGTAAAAGTAACAAACGGATACGCTACAACTACTCAGAAAATCGTGAAAAAATAATTTCCGATTCTGATTAAAATATTAATCCCGGTTGCTGAGGTTCTCGAAGCACCGGGATTTTTTATTTCTATATGTTAATTTAAATTGTTTCTCTTCTTCTTCTAAGCATTCTGTCAAGCGAATATTTTCCCGGACCCAGCAACATTAGTGCAACAAAAATGAAGAAGTAAAGCAAGCTCATTTCTTTTAGACGAAACGGATCCTCGCCATGCACAATGAAAGCTGCATAAAGCATCGTCAGTATCAACGGAATCAAAGCCCAGCGGGTCATCAATCCAAAAATCACAAGCACTGCGCAGATCACTTCGGCGAAAATCACCAGTCCGAGCGTCGCCGTAGCACTGATGCCAAAGGGATCGATGAATTCAATGGCATCATCAGAAAAAAACTTGGAAAATTTTGAGGCACCATGTCCGTAAATCATAAAACTTCCCGCTGCCACACGAAGTATCAGGCTTGTAAAATCTACGTTGGAAACACTAGTGCCCGATGAGAATAATCTTACTTTCATAAAAGTGAAATTTTTTAAAAGTAAAGGTAAAAATTAAAATCAAAACGATTTTCAATTTCAAAAATTGCAGACTTTGTCTTTTTTAACCTAAAAACTCAACCACAAAATCAAAAAAAGCTTTGGGATTTTCTGCATGAACCCAATGTCCCGAGTTGGGAATGGTTTTGATTTCCGAATTTGGGAAATGCGATTTGATCAATTCAAAATCAGCATCCTGAATGTAATCCGATTTTTCACCGCGTAAAAACAGCGTGGGTTTGTCAAAAACCCCATTGGTCAAATTCCCGCCCACCATATCATTGTAAGCATCGGTAAGCGTTTTCAGATTGAATCGGAAGGCATATTTTCCGTCTTCTACGTGGTAAACATTTTTCAGTAAAAACTGACGGGTTCCCATTTCCGGAATGTATTGTTTCAGCACTTCTTCGACGTCTGAACGCTTTTCTACTTTATCAAAATCTACGGAATTCAAAGCTTTTATAATTCCCTGATGATGCGGCGGATAAGCCTTTGGCGCCATGTCGGCCACGATGAGTTTTTCTATTTTTTCGGGATGTTTGTATGAGAATTCTATCACCGAACGTCCACCTAACGAATGTCCCAGCAAATAACAAGTTTCAATCTGATGATGATTCAAATAGTTCAGAATATCCTCAGACATCGCTTCAAAACTCATATCGTCTGAATGAAAACTTCTTCCGTGATTACGCAAATCAATCGCATGAACGTTGTAATGTTCCGCAAACTGTTTGGCGAGCGTTGCAAAATTATCGGATTGACCAAATAATCCGTGTAATATCAAAAGATGTTGGGGTTTGTCGCCAACGATTTTACTGTGAAGGATTTGTGTCATAGTGAACTTTGTAAAAAAATTCTTTGTGTGCATTGTGGTTTCAAAAACGGTCTTTACCACAAAGAACACGAAGGAGGCACAAAGTTACACAAAAGAAAAGGATTTTGAATTGGGTAGCTAATCCGGTTTTTCTCCTAAACGTCTTTTCAGCTCGTGGATCTCTAAATCTTTGGATTTATTTGTTTCAATAAGATTTTTGAAGATTTATGGTTCCGTGGTTTACGCCAACCGTGCCAACATTTCCGTTGTTTTCTTTAATTGTATTCTTAATAGTTTCATCTACAAAATAGCTGAAATCTTTGTCAAATACCTTGCAAACTTTTTCCATCAAATGGAAATCTATTTTTTGAGAACTTTCGCTTTCTATGTTGCTCAGTGTGCTTTGCGAAATGCCCAAAAGATCTGCTAGCTCCGGTTGCGAAATCTTTCTTTCCTCTCTTAGACGTTTTATTTTGATGCCTACTCCCATAACAATATCGGGTTTCCGGTTAGAATTATCAATTTTCCGATTGGTAAACTCCATTTTTTCTTAAAAATTTGTGAAAACCAATATTTTCATTATAATCCTACACCCGAATGGCAAGCTGCCCACGAAAGCGGAGAGTATTTGCCGTATGAAGGAGAATTGTCAATGGTAAGCATAGAGGGAGATACAGTTACAGAACAAAGGTCATCACTTATGATTTGTTCTTTCAGTGTTGAGCCGATTTATGATTGTAATACATGTATGGGGAGGCAAATTATTGGTTATGATATAACTATACATTGTTACACAGTACCAGGCTCTGGTGGTGGTGGCGGAGAAGGCACAGGGCCAGGTCCTGGTGGTCCAGGTCCCGGTCCCGGAGAAGGGGGAGGCAGTGGTAATGGTGGTGACTGGGACGGCGAAGGCCCTATTCACGGTCCGGGTCTCCCTACAGATCCTAATTATGGTGGAGGTAGCGAATTTGAAGAATATATCAATGGATTTTTTGGCGAAGGAAATTGGGTTGAAATTGAAAATCCACCTAGTGATTTGCCTAGTTTTGATAACTTACTGGATGCCTATGATTATATCTACGGAAATGTGAATTATGGAAATTCGGGTCAACTTGTAAATGTTCAAGACACAAATGGAGATAAGAGAGTGACTCATTACAAAATAAAATTTTGGACGACATTAGGAGAAAGGGGAGTCAGAATGTATGTTTCACAAACTAGAAATGATAGTCAACCAAGACCAAGTATTGTAGATATTACTTCTGAGTGGTATGGAGGTTCTTTTTACAATTCTTGGGAACAACATGAAAACTATGACGTTGAAAGTATATCGACGTGTTCAGATTGCAAAAAGATTGTGTTATACGGTACCAAAATCACTGGATTTGAATGGGACTGTAAATCCCCCAAAAACTCCGACAGTTTAAAATATTATAAAAATTTATAAATTTAAACTGTTATTAGAGATGAAAAAGTCAAGATTTACAGAAACACAAATCAGCCAAGTACTCAAGGAGCATGAA
>NZ_JBATWT010000006.1:0-124820 GCF_049672845.1 Moheibacter sp. | reverse complement strand
GGATGGAGGATTACAATCATAATCACCCACATTCAAGTTTAGCTGATTGTTCACCTATCGAATTTAAATTAAAAAGAAGTGCGTAATTTGTTTAGTTTTGAATTGTCGGAAAAACGGGGGACTTACAAATCACTCAAAACACTTCATACTTCTCACACTATGAGTAAACTAAATCCGTATCTGTCCATTGCTGAGAACAGGATAAGAGAACAAGTAGGTGCTTTCATCAAAGAACAAATTAAACAAACAGAAGATCAGTTGTTTGAACTTATTGAGAGTTCTGATGAACTTTCACTGAATTTTGTGCTGGTTACTTCCATCACCGGCATTGGAAAGGTAACTGCGCTGGAGTTGATTATTTCAACAGGAAATTTTAAACGAATCGACTCTGCTCGTAAAGCAGCTGCCTATGCCGGTGTATGTCCATATCCAAATCAGAGTGGAAACATTGCTAAAAAATCCAGGATTCACTTCAGAGCCAATAAAAAACTTAAATCCTTGTTGCATATTTGCGCTAAAACAACCTGTATCCACAATAAGGAATTTAAACTTTATAGGGAGAGGAAAATGCTAGAGGGAAAACATTTTTACTTGGTGATGAACAATGTTTCTAATAAACTTCTCAGAACTGTTTATGCGGTAGTGGATTCACAGAAACCTTTTGATCCTCATCTTATTACACTTGATCCAAGGTTTCTATAAATTTTAACATTTTTTATTTGAGTTTGACAGAGTAAACACTACCCCCTACCGGAGCCTTTATCCAATATTACTTAATTGGGAAAATTAGGGAAATATTTAATTAAGCTTTCTTCTATTAAAAAATAAATAATACATAAAACAATTATAGCCCCCAACAACAAAGCTCCAATAAATATTTTTTCTTTTTTATTCATTTTCCTTTTCTTTACTGACCTGTATAGCATGTAAAACATCTGCATCCAAAGGACGTAATTTCCTATATGCTAGATGAACATTTTGATTTGCAATAGTACCTTTAATATTAGGGTTGTCTATACGCCATTTCTTGTAATTTGCTAACATATTTATAAAGGTCTTTTGTTTTGCAAGGTAATCTTTAACTTCAGGGGTTAATGCATTTGAATATGCACCCTCCAACCCGAGTTTTCTGTAATCAACTCCTGCTATAATATATTTAGCTCTAAACACCATTGCTTTATCGGCTTCATAAGTTCTTGTGTCCTCTATGAATCCTTTGTAATCTGCACTTGCGGCACATGCATAATCCATATCATGAGCTTTTGCTACTGCATCGGCAATATCTACTGGTTGCATAGAGAAATCATAATTATCACTACTGCCATCATAAGTAATAGATCCTGATCCTGAATAAAGTCCCCAATTTCCAATTTTACTAGTTTGAGTTTTTTGAACTATATTTTTTCTTGAGCCTTGATAATGATGAATATAATAAACGCCTCTTTCATTTTTAAAATCAAATCCTGGTTGAGTATAATGTTTGTCATCCCATGTTTTTCTTCCAATAATATTATCATTTTCATCATAATAAATATGCCTTGTAAGATATTGATTGCCATCTGGATCAATAAATAATACTGGATTCGCTCTACAGTAAAGATAAGATCCATGATTAAAAGAATTTAGAAAACCTCCATGATGTTCAAAGTTCAAATAAGTACCGTCATAGATTGGTTTATCCACACTCAACCACACACTAATCCTCGGATTATAATACCTCGCACCATAGTAGTATAACCCTGTTTCCGTATCCAGTTCTTTACCATTAAATTTGAAAACATTGGTAAATGTCCCTGAACGTCTCTGCTCGGCCATAGAGCTACGCTCGCAAACTTCGAGAAAAACCGCATGGCTTTTTCTCTCATTTGCACCGAATGGTAAATTTAAGAAAATTTGGTAAGCAAAACCTACACCGTCTGTAATGACCGTAGAAGAACCGAGATGATCCGGGTGGAAATAGTAAACTGCCGGTGGTAATGGGGTCGGATCAAGGTCTTCTTCATCCATTTCTATCTGACCGAGTTCCAAAGAGTCGGCCACGGCTTGTGCGTCCCCCATTTGCTTCAGTTTCAGTTCGTCAAACTGTGTGGAAAAACTACTGTTAAAGATAGAAGCGCTTCCAATCGGTCTGCTTGCTACTCTCTGCGTACCTGCGAAATAGTGTTTGGTATAGACAGCTGCATTGCTGATCGTTATATACGGACTTGGATAAGTAGTATAGCTGATCATCGTGACACCTCCATTAGTTGGTTGACCATTCTCATAAACCTGTGTATAGTTTGAGCTTGCTTTTAAGGTTCTTTCTCCGCTGGCATCGTAGATATAGTGTCGCATTTTTAACTCATTTTGTACGGCTGCTCTCATACGATTGTTCCCTCGCTGCCGCACGATTGTATCGTGTGACTCAAGTTAGTGGGATACTACCTATATAAATTTGAAAGAATAATTCAACTTAAATCAGCCTAATTGTGGTACAGAAAATGGGGAGTACTTTACCTGTGGTATCTGAAATTTTCTTAAATTCATACCTTCCAATTAAACCAAAACCCAATAAGTAAAAATCCCTTTCCGAAAAACGAAAAGGGATTTAAAACGATCTTATCTGTGAAAATTATTCAGATATCAACAACCTAAATCCTTCTCCATGAATATTGACAATTTCCACGTTGGGATCGTCTTTCAGATATTTTCTCAGTTTGGCGATGTAAACGTCCATACTTCGGGAAGTAAAGTAGTTATCATCGTGCCAAATTCGGGTCAGTGCTACTTCTCTCGGCATCAGGTCATTTCGATACACGGCCAATAATCGCAATAGTTCGCTTTCTTTTGGTGAAAGTTTATGCGATGTACTTCCGATTTGCAATTGACGTAATTTCGCATTGAAATGAAACTTTCCGATTTTGAATTCGTCTTGTTCAAATTTCTCTTCATCAGCCGAATGTCTTTGCAGGACAGCTCTGATTTTGTGAAGTAAAATTTCGGAGTCAAAAGGTTTAGTGATATAATCATCCGCCCCTATTTTGTATCCGTTCAACACATCTTCTCTCATGTTTTTTGCTGTGAGAAAAATAATGGGTTGTTCGCTTTTCAATTCTTTGATTTCCTTTCCGAGCGTAAATCCATCTTTTTTGGGCATCATCACATCGAGTATGCACAAATCATAATCAGAGGATTTGAATTTTGCTAAACCATCTTCTCCATCTACGGCATGAGTCACATCAAAATCATTTATAGCGAGATAATCTTTCAAAACAGCTCCGAAACTCGGATCGTCTTCAACTAAAAGTAGTTTTTGCTTATCGTTCATGTTCTCAATTATTTTAGTGGCAGTTTGATGAAAAAAGCGCTTCCTTTTCCGGTTTCGCTTTCGGCATACACCTGCCCTTTGTGTAATTCAATTATTTTTCTAACATATGCCAGTCCCAATCCATGTCCTTTTACATTGTGAACATTGCCGGTTTCTTCCCGGTAAAACTGATCAAATATCTTTTTCAAAACCGTTTTGGACATTCCTATTCCTTGGTCACGTACTTCAATTATTATGTTTCCTTCTTCGTTGTACGTTTTGACAAAAATCTGTGGATTTTCTTTGGAATACTTTCGGGCGTTGTCCAAAATATTGTTTATCGTGTTTTCAAGATGAAAGGAATCACCTTCCACCAATGAGCGGCTCGCCTCGTATTCTTCAAAAATAGTGCCATTCAAATTATCTACTATAAAACGCATAGTAGAAACGCTTTTCCGCACTAAATCATTGATATTCACTTCCTGAAGATTTATATCAACCTGATTTCGCTCCAGTTTCGCCATCCGCAACACCATTTCCACCTGGGCATTCATTCTTTTATTTTCCTGCTTGATCAGGTCTGCATAATAACGAATGCGGTCGTGGTCCGATATGATTTTATCGTTTTTCAAAGCATCCGACGCAATATTAATTGTCGCAATCGGTGTTTTGAATTCATGCGTCATATTATTAATGAAATCGGTTTTGATTTCAGATATTTTTCTTTGCAGTTGCATATAATAAATCGCCAGTGAAAAAACCGAAATGATGATAATCGTAAAAATAATCGTCAGCATCACAATAGGAATAATCGGCCCAAGTATGGATAATTGTTTGTCTGGGAAATAAGTTGTAAGCAGGTATTGCGGTTTGTCGTGGTTATCATAAAAAACCGGAATTGTGTATTCGCGGTCTTTGAGATCGAATTCAGATGTGGCCACTTCGGTAGCTGTTGAATCTGCTTTGATAACGGCCAGTTGTGGATGCGACTGCACACCACGCTGACGTAATTGTTTGGTAAAAATTGAATCGAGAATTTTTATATCAAGCCTTTGAGCTATGGGGCGATTCCCGGCATCCAGTCTGGCAAGCCTTTCGATTGTGTAAGTCGAATTCTTGAAGTTTTCTTCGGTATCCAGACTTAGATTCTGAATCATATTTGCTCCCGAATCTTTGGGGATGCGTACTACTTTTTCCTGTGAATATAAATTGGCACTGATCAGACTATCATTGTATTCTTCCGACAAAGGCACAACGGAACGTTCCAGAATATACCGCGTCAAAGTGATATAAGTCGTTCCGGCCGAATCCTGAATGAGCTGTGAAGACATTACCTGTGGTTTGTCGGTCGAAGCTTTCAGATCATTATGAACGGTTTCAAATCTTTTATAATATTGCGAAAGTTCCTGTTTATTGACCTCTTCAACCGTAGCATTCAACGCCTGATAAACACGTCCGTTAAATTCATCTGTATGCGAAACAAAAACTTTTTGCGTCCAGTAAAACTGAATGATGATGAGTCCGATGAGGGCAACGCTCATCAGTATGATTAAAATTTTATTGAATCCTTTTTTCATAGATTTCTTACTACAAACATAGCATTTAGGAATTTGTTAAAATCAGCTTTAACACTGAATTAACTTGATTGAAATTGCTTTAACAATTTCTTATAAACTTGGTCAAATTCTTTCTTCAAATCATTTAGATCTGAATTATTATAAATTACATAATCAGATAAGGAAATTCTTTGTTCATCTTTCCATTGGTTATCCATTCGTTTCCGGACTTGTTCCGGGTTTGAACCATCACGACCTGCTACACGCTGAATTCTGATTTCTTCGTCGGCAACCACAGAAATAATTGCATCACAATCTTTGTAGGAACCGCTTTCAAACAAAATCGCCGCTTCTTTTACCACAAAAGAAGTAGTCTGGTTTTTCACCCAATTGTCAAAATGACGAAAAACTGCCGGATGAACAATTTGATTTAAGTTTTCAAGTAATTCTTTGTCATTAAACACCTTGGAAGCCACATATTTTGAATTATAAATTCCGTTCTGATAGGTTTCTTCTCCAAACAAACCTGTTAAACTTTTCACGATTTGCAGATCTTCATTGATCAGTTTTTTGGCTTCACTGTCGGAATTGTAAACAGGAATCCCTTCTTCCAGAAACCATTTACCAATGGTGGTTTTCCCTGAACCGATTCCGCCTGTAAGTCCGACTATTTTCATTCAATTTGATTTGAAATGTTAAAATTATTCATTTTAATCCAAAAAAAAGCCGAAGTTAAAACTCCGGCTTAAAAAATATTGATTTTATTTAATCTTTTTTCTCGGCTCCGGCATTATAGCGTGCTGAACTCAATTCTTTTGAGATTGCAGCCCGTTCAAATTTAATTTTACCTGCACCTGTTTCTAAAACCACGGTTTCGTTGGTCAATTCAAAAACTTTTCCGTGAATTCCTGAAGTAGTCACCACCCAGTCACCACGTTTAAGTTCTTCCTGATACTTTTTTTCCTGTTTTTGCTTGCGCAAATTGGGACGAATCATCAAAAAATACATGATGAGAAACATCCCGCCAAAAAGCATCAAAGTTGACCATCCGCCACCAGCTCCGGGGTCTGCCTGTAATAATATATATGCTAAGTTATTCATTCTTTAAAATTAATTTCCTGACAATGAGTTTACAACATTAGCGTTTTCAGCGTTGTTGGGAAGCGTTGCCATGAAAGTAACTACTTCTTTCCCTTTGACAGTATTGGTGGTCAAAGTAACTGTTTTTTGTTGTCTCCCAGCCTGAGTTCCTGCATCATAAGTAATTTTGATGGAATCTGTTACTCCTGGCGCAATAGGTGTTTTTGGGAATTCCGGAACGGTACATCCGCATGAACCTTTTGCATCTTTGATGATAAGTGGTGATTTACCTGTATTTGTAAATTTGAAATAGTGGTCCACTTTGGCACCGGTAGGAAGATTCCCGAAATCATAGGTTTCTGACTCAAAAGTCAAAACTGCTGCTGTCGCAGGATCTACTACTGCTTCTGCCTGTTGTTGCTTTTCAGCATCGGTAAAAAGGTTAGACGCTTTTTCCTTCTCGCAGGAAACCAAAGTGAAAACTGCCAAAATTCCGGCAGCAAAAATTGTATTCTTCATTGTTCGCTATTTTTATTGTTTTGATTTAAAGCCCATAAAATTACTAAAAGTATTTGGTTAACGTCCTTAAATTAATCTTAAATTATTGATTTAATTCTTTTAAAGAACGATCCAGAATTCCGTTTACAAAAACTTTACTTTTCTCAGTTGAGTAAATTTTGGATAAGTCAATGTATTCATTCAATGTGACTTTTGGTGGAATATTTGGGAAATAATGAAATTCAGTCAAAGCCATCTGCATCAGCACTAAATCTACTGCTGCAATACGGTCTAACTCCCAATTGGTTGCCTTTTCTTCAATCATTTTACGGGTATCATCGCTGTGACGAATTGTTTTGCGGAATAAATCAACGATGAATTCGCGGTCTTCATCATCTTTGTAAACCTTGAAGAGTTTGATTTTTCCTGTACTTTTAGGCACAAATGATTTCAAAGTGGTCATTACCATAGAATTCCCGATGTGTAAATCATCTGCCCAATGAAGATTTCTCTCTTCCAACCAGTCATGAAGATTTTCATTCGGTGCGATAAATTTTTCATAGATATCCATTATAAATGCCTTGTCTGCATCAAATGAATTTCTATCGTTTTTCATGTATTCGGCATATTCCTCGCTGGCAATAATTTCCTTGAAAATCGAATTCGGATAAGTATCAAGCAAATCCCAGGTAAGTTGTTTGTTTTTGGATGTATAGGCATTCAGTTCTTCGTTTTCATCCAGAATTCTGAACATCGGATTATCCACAAATTTTAGATTGGGATTCAAATCCTGAGCAGTAGGAAAATTTTTGTTTTTGGCAAGTTCGATTTTATTTTCTGCAATCGTTTTCTGAAAGTTCAGAAGATTCAGCAAATAAATATACAAATCATAAATCTCATCAACTCCTTTCAGCATATTCTTCTCAATTGTCCTTTGATCGGAATATTCTCCTGCCATTTTCCAGGCATACACGGCCTGCATAGCTTTCTCACGAAGTTGTCTTCTTCCCAGCATATATTGTTCTCTTAATTTTTCAATGCAAAACTTCCGCTGAATTTCTCATATTTCAATTGCGTTAATTCTGCTTTAGCGACCGCAAAGGTAATCAAAAAGACGTAACTTTGCGCAGTGAAAGAATTACTATCGCTAAATAAATTTCTCTGGAAATACCGTTGGGAACTATTGGCAGGCTTCGTTATGATCATCCTGTCAAACTTCGTTTCAGTGCTTTCCATTAATTATGTCGGAAGTGCGATAAACGACATCGAATCCTTGCTGGTACAGTTTCAGTCGGGTGATGTGAATGATCTCTCGGCAGTAAAAACTGGATTGATGAAAGCCGCTTTGCTTTTCATCGGACTAAAAATAGTCGCGGGATTATTTTTAATTGGCGTTCGGTTGATGATCATTGCGACTTCACGACATATCGAATACGATTTGAAAAACGAAATTTATTCGCATTACCAAAAACTTTCCCTTTCATTTTACAAGCAGAACAAAACCGGTGACTTGATGAACCGCATCACCGAAGATGTAGCTTTTGTACGACAATATCTCGGCCCGGGAATCATGTATCCGATGGATCTGATTTCACGCGCTGCCATCATTCTGGCATTTATGATCAACATTGATCCGATGCTTACACTTTATACGTTGGGGCCATTACCTATTCTTTCTTTTTTGATTTACAAAGTTGCTTCGACGATCAATAAAAAAAGTATATCTGTTCAGAAACAACAATCGGAAATTTCATCAATTGTTCAGGATACGTTTTCGGGAATCCGGGTGATAAAATCGTTCAACACGGAAAATTCCACGATGAAAAATTATGAGAAAGAAGCAGGTGCTTACGAGAAAAAGGCTCTTTCACTTGCCCAAACCGAAGCTTACTTTTTCCCCTTGATGGTTTTAATCGTCGGAATCAGCAACCTGCTGATTTTATACATGGGCGGTGTTCGTTATTATGAAGGCAAACTAAACATCGGCGTAATCGCACAATATTTCATGTACCTGAATATGCTGATTTGGCCTTTTACAAGTTTAGGTTGGGTCACTATGTTAGTGCAAAGAGCCGAAGCATCCATGGCGCGTATCAACGAATTCCTGAAACAGAAACCGGAAATTGAAAATCTGGTTGCGCATGAAACGCCGGTTTCGGGTAAAATCGAATTTAAAAATGTAAGTTATACTTACAAAAATACCGGAATCCAGGCATTGAAAAATGTTTCTTTTACGGTGGAAAAAGGAAAATCTTTAGCGATTATGGGCAAAACCGGTTCCGGGAAATCTACCATTGTTTTATTGCTGGCAAGATTGCTTCAACCCAGTTCCGGACAAATCCTGATTGACGGAGTTCCTTATGAAAAATTAAATCTGAATTCGCTTCGCGAAGCCATTGGTTTTGTACCACAAGAAGCATTTTTATTTTCCGATACGATACAGCATAATATTTTATTTGGTGCTTCAGATGAAAAGGATTCCGAAGCCGTAAAAAAATATGCCAAAAAAGCTGCTGTCCATAAAAACATTGAAGGATTTAAAGACCAATATGAAACGATTTTAGGCGAACGTGGTGTAACGCTTTCAGGCGGACAAAAACAAAGAATTTCCATCGCCCGGGCATTGATCAAGGACCCGGAAATACTGGTTTTTGATGATAGTTTATCGGCCGTTGATACTGAAACCGAAGAAGAAATCCTGAAAAATCTTCAGAGTGAACTCAATCAGAAAACAACCTTTATCGTGACACACCGTATTTCTTCGGCCAAAAATGCGGATCATATTTTGGTACTTGACGAAGGCGAAATCGTGGAATATGGAACACATTCAGAACTTGTTGCAAATGAAGGTGCCTATTTTTCGCTCATTAAAAAGCAATTGGTCGAGCAAGATTAAATTCTCAAATTTTTACTTTCGCACTATAGCATTGATTTTATTAAGATAAATTTCAATTTTAAAGAAATTTTTATAGATTTGTTAGCAAAGTATTAACACTTCTTAATTTTACACATGATGAGTGAAAATGAAAACTTAGAAAGGTCTGAACCGGACGGGATATATTCCAAGGTGCTCCGGGCAGGCAGAAGGACTTATTTTTTTGATGTAAGGGAAACACGGGCCGGCGACTATTATCTTACCATCACGGAAAGCAAAAAGAACACGAATGAGGACGGATCTTTTTTCTACAAAAAACACAAGATTTATCTTTACAAGGAAGATTTTGGAAATTTCAAAAACATCTTGGATGAAATTACTTCTTACGTGGTAGATGAACGCGGTGAAGAGGTAATCTCTGAACGCCATCAGAAAAATTATGACAATTATTCAGAATCGGCGGTTCCGGCAGCAGATATTCCGAAAGCGGCTACAGAATCATTTACAGACGTCGATTTTGATGACATCTAAGATTTTGTTTTATCAAAAAAAACAGCGTTTTACAAGTATAAAAAAACCGTCCCATTTTGAAATGAGACGGTTTTCTTTTTTAAAACAATCCTTTATTCGTTTCTCAACGAAATTTCTTTGTACATCCACAAAACAACTACCTTTGTTTTCATGGAGGAAAAAGATAGAATTCGACTGAATAAATTCATCAGCGACAGTGGTTTTTGTTCAAGACGTGAAGCCGATCAATACATAGAAAGCCGTCAGGTTTCGGTCAATGGTCGGACTGCAAAAGTAGGCCAACACATAAAATTATCCGATAAAGTTTTCGTCAATGATGTTGAAATCGAACCCAAAGATAAAGAGATGGCAGCCTACATCATGCTCAACAAACCTGTGGGAGTTACTTGTACCACCGATTCTTCCGACCCTGATAACATTGTAGATTTTCTATCCTTAGGTCAACGCATTTTTCCGGTAGGTCGTTTAGACAAAGATTCACAAGGTCTGATTTTACTTACCAGCGATGGTGACATCGTAAATAAAATCCTTCGCGCAGGCAACAACCATGAAAAAGAATACATCGTGACGGTTGACAAACCTATCACCGATGATTTTTGCGAACGGATGCAAAAAGGAGTTCCTATTTTGGGCGTAGTTACCAAAAAATGTAAAGTAGAAAAAATAAGTTCAAATGTTTTCCGGATTATTTTAATTCAGGGACTCAATCGGCAGATTCGGCGGATGTGCGAATATTTTGGATATAGCGTAAAAAAACTGGAACGCGTCCGTGTGATGAATTTAACGCTCAACCTGGGTGTTGGGCAACACCGTGATCTGACACAGGAAGAATTGACTGAACTTAAACTTTTGACTGAAAATTCTGAAAAAAATATTGAAGAAAAGAAAACTAAAAAACCTAAAAATAAAAAGCCTAAAAAAGAAACCGTAAAAGAAATTTCTTTCAAGAAAACCTATAAAAAGAAAACTTCTCAACCCCGAATAGGAAAGTCAAATCCGAATAAAAAGTCGGGAGGAAAACGCCGGTAATTAATTTTTTCATTAAAATGTTTATGTTTAATTTATTTAAAATTAGAATTTAATTTCATCCATAAAAAAACCGTCACATTTTGAAATGAGACGGTTTCTATTTTTAGCTAATTTGAAATAAATTATTTCAAAAGCGCATCAATTTTTTCTTTTTCTTCTTGTGCTAATTCAGCATCCACCAAAATTCGGCCACTGTGTTCGTCTGAAATGATTTTCTTACGTTGCGCAATGTCCATCTGTCTTTGGGGCGGAATTGTAAAGAACGAACCGACAGATGCATCACGGTGAACCGGAACCACAGCCAATCCGTTTTTCATATTGGTACGAATTCTTTTATACGCTTTGAAAAGTCTTTCGTCCAATGCCGCAGAAAATTCTTCAGACTTTTTAACCAAAAACTCTTCTTCCTTCTCGGTTTCTTTGATGATCGCATCCAATTCAGATTTTTTATGTTCCAAATGCGATTTCATTGAATCCAATTTGGCATTGATTTCTTCCTGAATTTGCTTTTTATGTTCGATTTTCACATTGAATTCTTTGATCCTTTTTTCTGAAAGTTGGATTTCAAGCTCCTGATATTCAACTTCTTTTGCCAAAGAATCAAACTCACGGTTGTTACGCACGTTGTCCTGCTGTTTGGCATATTTTTTAATCAAAGCTTCGGAATTTTTGATGGCTTCCTTTTTCAATTTGATTTCACCGTCCAGTTCCTTGATTTCGTCATCAATTTTCTGGATTCGGGTTTCCATCTGAGCTACATCGTCGCTCAAATCTTCCACTTCCAATGGCAATTCGCCACGGGTATTGCGGATTTCGTCCAAACGTGAGTCAATTAATTGTAAATCATACAATGCGCGCAATTTTTCTTCTACGCTCATTTCTTTTTGCTGATCTTTTTTTGCCATATCTTATGTGTAATGAACAGGATTCGTATTAATCTCTGATTTTAGGACTGCAAAATTAGGAAATTTTTCTGATAGATAAGCAGTTAATAAATCTTTTGTGAATTGTTCCGATTCATAATGTCCGATGTCTGCCAATAAAATCCGGTTTTCTGCCTGGAAAAAATCGTGGTATTTCAAGTCGGCCGTAATGAAAACATCGGCTCCGATTTGCTTTGCATTTGAGATGGCAAAACTTCCTGAACCACCTAAAACAGCTAGTTTCTTAATTTTTTTATTTAATAATTTCGAATGACGAATGCATTGGGTTTGCATTTTTTCTTTCAAATAGTTTAGAAATTCTGCTTCGTCCATTTCATTTTCCAATTCACCAATCATTCCCATCCCAATATTTTGATTGGTATTTTCCAATTGGAACAATTCATAGGCAATTTCCTCGTACGGATGCGCTTTTCTCAACGCTCGGAAAATCTCATTTTCCCGATGTTTATTGAAAACAATGCTGATTCTTTCTTCTTCTGAAAATTCGGTTCTACCTATTTCGCCTTTGTAAGGATTGGCTCCCGCTACGGGTCGATAAGTTCCGGTTCCTTTTAAATTGAAACTGCAATTGTCATAATTCCCGATGAATCCTGCGCCTGCTTCAAACAAAGCATTCCGGACTTTTTCGGCAGATTCGACCGGAACATACGTTACCAAATGACGTAAAGTATCTTTTTGCGGAATTAAAATTTTGGTGTTGTGCAGATTTAATTGTTTGGAAATCTGATGATTCACGCCAAATTGAGAATTATCCAAAGCCGTATGTGTCGCATAAATATTGATGTCGTGTTTGATGGCTTTTTGGGCAACTCTTTCTACATAAGATTTTCCGGTCAGTTTTTTCATTCCCGAAAAAATAATTGGATGGAAACTCACGATAAGATTTGCTCCTTTTTCGATGGCTTCATCCACCACGGATTCCAGGGTATCGAGCGTGACGAGAATTTTGGTGATTTTTGCGTTTGGATTTCCCACCAAAAGTCCGACGTTGTCAAATCCTTCCGCATAGGCAAGCGGAGCTAATTTTTCCAGTTCTTGTGTGATTTCGGATATTTTCATTACTTATTATCTGCTAGCAATTTTAACGAATTTAAATAATCATTATTAAATTCAATTTTTCTGATTCCGTCAAGTTTAAATATTCTTTTTTTTGACCAATTTGCTTCTAAATCTATCCATTCAATTGTCAATTTACCCTCACTAATCTTCTTCAGTCGTCCCGGATAAATTACATTATCTGATTTTTTAGAAAACTGAAAAATTCCAAATCTTTTATTCAATTCTTCAAAGGTGGTTTTTATGTCATTAATTGGAATTTTATCATTTTCAGAAACTGACATATTTTTTAGAATGATAGCTTTTTCAATTTTCTTTGTTTTATCATCAGAAATAATCTTTGAAATATTTTTATTTCGGATTATACAATAACCATCTATGATATAATCAACCGGATTACTTTTTAATAATATCCACTCGTCATTAAAATCAATCAACAAGCCTGATTCTACTTCTTTTTTATCTGAAAATTTAATTTTAATCAGTTGGTTTAAATATGTATTCATAGACTTTAATTTGTTTAAAAATCAACTTCTCTATTTTAAATTATTTTTTGCGAATTCTATATTGACAAAGATAATTTATTAAATCCGACTGTATTTAGCTTCTTAATTATGAAAAGCAACATTGCTAATTTGCGAAAATAGCCCTAACAGGATTTAGAACCCTGCTAGGGCTATTCATTTCAGACAAATATAAGGATTGAAAACAAAAAACCTGTCAGATTCAGAAAGCTGACAGGCTATGAATATTTTTAATTCTTTGATTAATCCAGAATTTCCATATCGAAATACAAAGTCGCATTTGGTGGAATTACTCCACCGGCTCCTTGTGGGCCATACCCCAATTCAGGTGGAATGATCAAAAATACTTTGGATCCTTTTTTAAACATCGTCAGGGCTTCCATCCATCCTTGGATCAAACCTGTTACGCCTACTTCTGCCTTCAAAGGTTGATTTCTATCGTGAGATGAATCCAGAGCCTCTCCGTCATTTAAACGAAGTGTGTAATGCACCTGAACTTCTTCACCGTGCGCTGGAACGGCTCCGTTTCCTTCTTTCTCTACAAAATACATCAAACCGGATTCGGTTTTGGAAGCTTTGGCTGTCAAATCTTTTTGACGTTGAACTTCTAATTCAAATTTTGCGCGGGCTTCTTTCTTTTTTTCTTCTACTTTGAGTTTGGCTTGTTCAAAAGCTTTTCCACCATCGTAATTTTTATACTTATCACCTTTTTTGATGATGTGAACGTGGTTGATGACTACATCTTCTACCGGGCGGTCTTGTGGCCCTTTTTCTACATTGGCGATGCTGTCAATCACATCTAAACCATCGATAACTTGTCCAAAAATGGTGTGGCGTCCATCTAGCCAAGGCGTTGGAACTTCGGTAATGAAAAATTGACTTCCGTTTGTGCCCGGTCCGGCATTGGCCATGGAAAGAATTCCTTTTTTATCGTGTTTCTTGTCGGAATAAAACTCGTCTTCGAAGTTATAACCCGGTCCTCCGGTTCCTTTTCCGTCGGGATCGCCACCTTGGATCATAAAATCTTTGATTACGCGGTGAAATACAATTCCATCGTAATAAGGTGTCCCCAAAGGTTTTGCTTGGTTTTCTTTTGTTCCTTCGGCTAATCCTACAAAGTTGGCCACCGTCAGCGGAGCGTCTTCTTCAAATAATTCGATGGTCATATTTCCCATATTGGTTTCCATCTGGGCATATAAGCCGTCTTTCAAATTGTTGTAATCTTCTTTGCTCATTGAATTTGGTATTTTGACAGAACAGCTTACCATAAAAGCTGCCATCGTCATGATTGCTATTATTTTCTTCATTTTATCTCGAATTTTTCCTGATATCCTGTATTTGAATTTTGAAAATTAAAGGTTCATTTCCCTGGATTTTATTTCGATCTCCATACCCTCCGTACGCCAAGAAAGAAGGAAGCAATACGGTGGCAGAATCTCCTTTTTCAATCATTTGGAGTGCGATTTGAATTCCTCTCGGAATGTCGGCATGTCCCATCATGATGGTTTGTTCGCCGTTTTCTTCTTCCGAATAAATTACTTCGTGATCAAAATTTAGAACTTCGTATTCGTATTTTACTACATCTCCTGTTTTGGCCATGGTAGGTGTGGATTCACCTGAATTGGAAATCCAGAAGCCATAAGAAGTTCGTTTAAATTCCAAGTTTAAACTATCAATGTAATTCTGGATCAACTCGTTATCCTCATTCAAAATCTGTTTGTTCCGATCTTGAGAAAATTCCATGAATTTTGCGCGGTCGTCTTCATAACTGACCGGATATTGAACCACCTTATTTTTACAGGCAGTCAATGCGAAAATCGCGATAATGGCTATTATATACTTCAAAGTGTAACTTCTTCTAATTCTTCTTTGTAAATATCCAATAATTCTCTGAATTTCTGAATAGTTTCTTCCATATTTAAATCGGAACGTCCGCCGGCGGCATTGATATGACCTCCACCGTTGAAGTGTTTTCTTGCGAAATTATTCACATCGAAATTCCCTTTGGAACGGAATGAAATTTTGATAAAGTCATGTTGTTGGTCTTCAATGAAAATCACGGAAAACACAAAGTTATTGATCCCCAAACCGTAGTTCACAAAGCCTTCGGTATCGCCTTTTTGGGAACTGAATTCCAATTGTTCTTCACGCGTCAGATGCATATAAGCCGTTCTATGTTCGGGCATTGCCTGAAGCGATTCGAGCACGAGCCCAAGTAATTTCAAACGATTTGGAGACTGTGTGTCAAATACGTTGTTATAAATTTTATCGACTTCAATTCCTTTATCAAAAAGATTTGCCACTACTCTGTGTGTGGAAGCCGAAGTATTGCGGAATCGGAAATTTCCGGTGTCAGTCATAATTCCGGTATAGATGCATTCGGCAATGGTTTTGTCAATCAAATCCAAATGTCCCATGGCTTCGATGAAATTATAAACCATTTGACAAGTGGCCGGTAAATTCACATCGGAATACATATAATCGAACTGATCGGGGTCTTGGTGATGGTCGATCATCACTTTGGGAACGGTGGATCGTTGCAGCCAGTCGCCTACTTCATCGATTCTTGAAATATTATTGAAATCAAGAATAAAAATCAGTTCGGCTTTTTCGATTTGAATTCGGCATTTTGCAGGATTGTATTCGGCAATCCCAATTTTTCTGGCACCTTCCATCCATTTCAGGAATTTCGGGAAGTCATTAGGTGCAATAATTTCGCATTCGTGTCCGAGTTTGGCAAGATAATGTGACATGGCCAAAGTGGAGCCAATGGCATCCCCATCCGGATTACGATGCGGAATTAAGACGATTTTTTTGGGTTGCGAGAGTAGTTGTTTTAACTCTTGAAAATTTTCCATCTGCATAGTTTGCGAAGATAGAAGTTTCAGAACAAATGGACAAGGGTGTCTGTGGATGGAGAATAGACAAAACTTTGACAAAGTTCTATTCATAGTATATATAACTTTGTCAAAGTTGCTTTCTAAGAATTAATTCTTCAATTACAAATCGCGTTTTTTCAACAATCGGAAAGACAAGAAAGTGAAAATGGCTATGTAAATGAGGGTAACTATTATGAACTTCCAATCAATATCTGAGTACGTGAATATTGTTCCTCCCATCATGAAACCAGAGATATTAACATTAGAGAAATCAAGTAAACTTGATGCTGAACTTAGCGGTAAATATTGTGTGAAAATCAATGTGTTTTCCGTCAGAGTTTCATTTACTAATTCTTTTCTTATATAAATTTCCGTTAAGATTAAACCCCACTCAGTTACCCACCAAATAAAAACAAATAGTAAAGCAAAAGCACTTTTTCTGGTCACAAAAGCTACAAATGAACAGAAGGTTAAAAAGAACATCAAATTCAAGCTATATGCACCCACGTATCCAATTCCGTCTAAGAAATTATTTGTTGTTGAAGAATAAATCAATCCAAGAGCAAGGCAGATAATCAATACAAAAATTGAGGAAACAATTGCTAATGACATGCTCGTAAGTAATTTTGAAGTTAAAAATTCCTTTTTACTTAATCCATCTATCAAATTCTGTTTCAGCGTCTTATTTGAATACTCATTTGTAATATTGGTAATTATAATGACAGCAAGAAATATTTTTCCAAAAATTAATAAATAGGTCATGTTTTGCCAAATCACGGGAAAATTAAAAAATCCTGTTTTTGATAAATCTACTGAAAAACCCAACTGATCTTTCAGTATAAAACCAAAAATTAAATAAAAAGAGCCTCCAATTATTGACAATAATATAAAATACAAAATCGTAAAAACCCTTGCGGTTTTGTAATAATAAATTTTATTCCATTCTATTTTAAGTAGTCGCAGCATATCAGTTCAGATTTTTGGTTAATTCCAGGAATTGGTTTTCCAGACTTTCTTTTCTTTTGACCAAATGAGTCAGTACAATTCCTTTCTCAAACAGCATTCGGTTCAAGTCTTCTGGTTTTAAATCTTCTCGCAAAATCGCTTTGATATGATTTCCGTTTTCTTTGACCGTTTCAAATGCCGACAAAGATTCAAGTGTTTGCTTGAGCAAAGAATTATTGGCCGAAGAAATTTCAAAATACCCAAAACTTGCGGTCATTTCGTCCACGCGTCCGCTGTAAAGGGTTTTTCCTTTTTCCAGAATCACGACGTGCGAACAAACTTTTTCTACTTCGTCCAGAAGGTGGCTCGCGAGAATGATGGTCGTTCCATTGGCCGCAATCTGCTGAATGATTTCCCGGATCTGAATAATTCCTTGCGGATCCAAACCATTGGTAGGTTCGTCCAGAATTAAAACATAAGGATCGTTGAGCAAGGCTGCTGCGATTGCCAACCTTTGTTTCATTCCCAAAGAAAAAGTAGAAAATTTGTCTTTTTTGCGTTCAAAAAGTCCGACGATTTTAAGTTTCTCATCGATTTTAGACGAATCGGCTCCTTTGATTTGAGCGACGATTTCGAGGTTTTTTCCGGCCGATAAATACGGATAGAAATTCGGACGTTCAATGATGGCTCCGACTTTTTTCAGTGATTCGGTTGAATGTTCCTGCCCAAACCAGCGCCAGTTTCCTTCGGTGGGGTTTACAACATTAAGAATCATTCCCAACGTGGTGGATTTCCCACTTCCGTTCGGGCCGAGCAAGCCGTAAACATTTCCTTTCTCCACCGAAAAACTCAGGTCATTGACCGCAGTCAATTTTCCAAATTTCTTGGTGAGATGATTGATTTCCAATACTTTTTCCATAGTTAATCGATTTCAAAATCCGAATCTACAAAATTCGGTTTCCAAATTAGTATCGAAAAGCCTTAAAATGTAACATGAAAAATTTAATTCATTGAATTTCCTTTCGGGTTAATTCAATTTATCCAAATAGGTTTCCGGATTTCTCGCGAATTCTTCTTTACATCCCGGATTGCAGAATCCATATACATTTCCGGCATAATGAATCGTGTCCGAAACATGTCCGGCGGTTTCCATTCCACAAATCGGATCGAACTTATTATCGACTTCTACATCCAGATTATGTACTGAATGCATCACCTGATCGTCTGCCTGATGAATTTCTACTTCTTTGGAATTTTCTTTACAAGAGAAAATACTCATTCCCAAAACGACTGCGGTAATAATTTGAATTGTTTTCATATTGATGTTTTAATTTAAATCTCGTGGAATTTATTCTTCCAATAATTTTTTGATGTCTTCTTTCAACCATTCGATTTCCGGGTGGTAGGTTCCTGCCAGGCTTTCATTTCGTCCTTCGGGATCTGAATAATTTAAACCCGAATAATACAAAATCGGGACGCCGTTTGCGCCGTATCTCGAACGAATTTTTCCGTTTTTATCGACCAAAGCCAGTTTCCCGCTGTGGTTCAAACCTTCTGCGGTGCTTTCGTCTTTGCCCATATAAATATTAAAACCACGGCTCAATTCATAAATATAATCGCGTTCGCCGGTCAGCAGGTGCCAGTTTGGATTTTGGATTTGCAATCTTTCTTTGTGAATTTTCAGGGTTTCGGGCGTATCTCTTTTCGGGTCAATGGTTATGGAAATCACACCAAAATCGGGACTGTTGATTTCTTTTTCTACTTCGATGAGATTTTGTTTCATGATGGGACAAATCGTAGGACAATTCGTAAAGAAAAATTCGACCACATAGACTTTTCCCAACATTTCCTGCTCGGTAATGATTTGATGGTTTTGATTGGTCAATCCAAATTCAGGAACTTTCATTACTTCAAAAAGCTGATCATTGGATTGATTTTTCATCCACCAAATCAAAGTAATTGCGCTTCCCACGATCAATAAAAGTAATCCCAACCTTTTCATCACCTACAAATTTAGGAGATAAAAACGGATTGAGATAAAGAACCGAGCTGATACCTATCATTCGTTAAAAATTTCAGAAAAAATGAAAGGATTATGACGAATGGCAGATTTCAATCGGGATTAAATTCTTAGTTTTGCGTTTATTTAGATTTAATAAAAATTAAAACTTTCAAATTAATGAAAAAGATAACGCTCTTAATTGCAATTGCTGTTTCATTTACAGCGATTTCATGCAAAACAGAAAACAAAGAAACGCCTGCTGAAACGGCTTCAGAAGAAACGAGTTCGCACCAAATTGTTTCACTGAACGGAGCCATCACCGAGACGATTGCCGCTTTGGGAAAAGGCGATCAGATTGTGGGTCGTGATGTAACAAGTACGTACCCGGCTGATTTGACGGCCAAAGATTTAGGTCACGTAGGAAGGAATATGACGATTGAAGGAATTATGGCGGTTAACCCAAGCCTGATCATCGGTTCAGAAAATGACAGCAATCCGGAATTGATGAAAAGAATTGAGGAGTCGGGGATTAAAACAGAAATCATCAGTCAGGAATTTTCGGTGGATGGAGCGAAAAATTTGATCAAACAAGTAGCGGAAATCATTGGTGCAAATGAATATCAAAATCTTTACGATAAAATCGATGCGGACATTGCATTGATCCAAAATTTCGAGAAAAAACCAAAGGTTTTGTTCATCTATGCACGTGGCGCAAATATGCTGAATGTTTCCGGTACGGGAACTCCGATGGATGCTTTGATTAAAATCGCCGGCGCTGAAAATGCCATCACTGAATTTGCAGATTTCAAACCTTTGACGCCCGAGTCGCTTATTCAGGGCAATCCGGATGTTATTTTGATGTTTGAAACCGGCGTTCAGAGTTTAGGCGGAAACGATGGAATTTTCAAAGTTCCGGGTGTAGAACAAACCAATGCAGGAAAAAACAAGGCCATCATCACCATGGACGGTGGATTGATTTCCAATTTCGGACCAAGAGTCGGTGAAGCCGCTTTGGAACTGAACAAAAAACTGATGGAAGTAACAAAATAATTGAATTTTCAAGACCTGTCGGCCAGAATTCCTTCAGGTCTTTAATTTTTATAAATGCAGAACAAACTTAGCATATACCTCATCGTCAGCATCCTGATCCTGATTGCCCTCGCAATCGGATCTTTGTTTATGGGTGTATATGATTTTGGCGGAAAATCTCCCTTGACCGTTTTAAAAGGTTTTATAATGGGAAGTCCGGACATCAGTCTGAGCGAAAAATATGTGATTTGGGATGTGCGCCTGGCGAGGATTGTGATGGCCATTCTCATCGGAAGTATTTTGGCGGTTTCGGGTACAGCCATGCAAGGAATGTTTAAAAATCCGCTTGCGACACCCGATCTGATTGGAATTACGGCCGGAGCTACTTTGATGGCGGCCATTACCATTGTTTTAGGTTCAATGTTCCGTGAATATTTACCCGAATTTTTACAATATTCGCTTTTGAGTATCGCAGCATTTATGGGTGCTTTGCTCACGACTTTATTGGTCTATAAAATGTCCACCACGCAGGGAAAAACCAATGTGGTGATTATGCTTTTGTCGGGTGTTGCGATTTCCGCACTCGGATTTGCCATCGTTGGGTTTTTGATTTATTTATCCAAAGACGAACAACTTCGTGATTTAACTTTCTGGAATTTAGGAAGTTTAGGCGGAGCAACTTGGGGCAAAAACGGGATTTTGCTTATCGTGATGATTGTTTCTTATTCGATTTTAATTCACAAAGGAAAAGCCCTGAATGCGATGATGCTGGGTGAAAAAGATGCAGAACATTTGGGAATTAATGTAGAAAGAATTAAAAAACAAATCGTTGTATTGGTAGCATTGATGGTGGGAGCTTGTGTGGCTTTTTCCGGAACGATTGGATTTGTGGGATTGATTGTCCCCTATATTTTAAGATTAATTTTCAAATCGAATTATCAGTTGATCCTTCCGCTTTCCGCTGTGATGGGAAGTATTTTATTGTTGGTAGCCGATACGTTTAGCCGTACGGTGGTAGCTCCTTCAGAAATTCCGATTGGTGTTTTGACGGCTTTTATGGGTGCGCCTGTTTTCATCGCTATTTTAATTCGATATAAAAATTCAATGTAATGATTAAAGGTCACGACATATCTCTTGCACACAAAAATTTTCACATTCTGAAAAGTGTCAATCTTTCGGCAGAATATGGCGAATTCTTGGCCATCGTTGGGCCCAACGGAGCCGGAAAATCAACGCTTCTGAGCGTGCTTGCCAACGAGGCTTCTTCCAAACAAAATCACAATGTTTTGTTTAAAGAAAAAGAATTTCCACGTTGGAATCTGAAAGAATTGTCCCAAAACAAAGCGAAATTCTCTCAGCACAATCCGGCGGACATCACCCTGACGGTAAAAGACGTAGTGATGATGGGGCGTTATCCTTATTTCAATGCTTCGCCGGCGCAACAAGATTTCAAAGCGGTGGAAGAAGCAATGGAGGATACCGATGTGCTTCACCTGCAAAACCGTGAATATAACCATCTTTCCGGTGGAGAAAAACAAAGAGTTCACCTGGCGAGAGTTTTGGCTCAATTAAAAAATAAGATTGCCCATAAATTATTGTTCTTAGACGAACCTTTGAACAATCTCGATGTAAAACATCAGTACAAAGCGCTTCGACTGATCAAAGAGTTTACCGAAAACGGAAATACGGCGATTGTGGTTTTGCACGATTTGAACCTTGCCGCGCAATTTGCCGATCGAATTTTATTGATGAAAAACGGAAAAGTAGCTTCCCACGGGAAACCGGAAGAAGTTTTCCAACAAGAAATCATTAGCGATGCTTATAATTTCCCTTGTGCGATTTGTACGCATCCGCTGACCAAAAATCCGATGATTATTTTTGGGAGTTGATTAAATAAGAGAACATAGAGAATAGAATATAGAGGATAGAAGAATACATTAAACTTTGAACTTTTAAAAATTTAAAACAAATAGAATGAATGCAGTCGATACATTAAAAGAAAAATGGAATAAACTAAAATCCGAGCAACCTCATTTGAGAATCCGAAATGCAGCCGATGCGCTTAGCGTGAGCGAAGGCGAACTTTTGGCAACACAAGTAGGCGATGGTGTAACTGTTTTGAAACCTGATTTCGCAGGCATTCTTTCAGAAGTAGAATCTTTGGGAAAAGTAATGGCGCTCACACGAAATGACGAATGTGTTCATGAACGAAAAGGCGTTTATTTAAATGGCGATTTCAGCAGTCCACACGCACAGCTTTTTGTGGGGGATGATATCGACTTGCGTATTTTCCTTTCGGAATGGAAATTTGCGTTTTCGGTAGTAGAAGGCGATAAAAAATCTTTGCAGTTTTTCGGGAAAGACGGAATGGCTATTCATAAAATCTATTTGACCAAAGACAGCCAACCCGAGGCTTTTGATGCATTGGTGGAAAAATTCAAATCCGAAGAACAAAATCCGGGGATGGAAACCGAAGCCATCGAACCGAAACCGGCGGAAAAACCAGACAATGAAGTAGATATCGAAGGATTTCAGGAAGCTTGGAAAGAATTAAAAGATACCCATGCATTTTTTGGATTATTGAAAAAATTTGGTGTAAGCCGACTTCAGGCACTTCGTTTTGCACCGCATAAAAGTTTCGCCAGAAAAATTGACAACGAAAAAGTGGTTACCCTTTTGGAAGAAGCTTCCAAAAGAGAATTTCCGATTATGGCCTTCGTAGGAAACCGAGGAAACATTCAAATTCACACCGGCAACATCAAAAAAGTGATGTGGCACGGCCCGTGGATCAATGTGATGGATCCGAATTTCAATCTGCATTTAGACACGACCAGAATCGCTGAAACCTGGGTAGTGAGAAAACCTACCGAAGACGGAATTGTGACGGCTGTGGAAGTTTTCAATAAAGAAGGCGACATCATCGTTCAATTCTTCGGAAAAAGAAAACCGGGCATTCCGGAATTGGAAGAATGGAGAAGTTTGGTGGCTGAACTCGAAAATTAATTATAATATAAACCTGTCTGAATTAAATCTGACAGGTTTTTTAATTTCTAAATTATGACAAAATATATCTTTTTTACGTTTTTCATTTTTCAAGTTTCCTTTTTGAATGCTCAGGAAGTTAAACCTTTTCAATTCTACAACCAAAAAGGAAAAACGGTAAAGTTTGACAAAATGATCAAAGATTTGGCGAATTATGAGGTGGTTTTCATTGGCGAACACCACAATAATTCCATCAATCACTGGTTGCAACTGAGAATTACAAAAGCTTTGTTTGAGCAGAAAAACGGTCAGTTGACTTTGGGTGCCGAAATGTTTGAACGCGATAACCAAACACAATTAAACGATTATTTGTCAGGGAAATTAAATGAAAAAATCCTGAAAGATTCCATGCGTTTGTGGAATAATTATGAAACGGATTACCGGCCTTTGGTCGATTTTGCGAAAGAACGTAATTTGAAATTCATTGCAACGAATATTCCACGCAGATATGCTTCCATCGTAGCAAAAAAAGGTCTGGACAGTTTGAATACGGTAACCGAAAAAGAAAAGGCTTGGATGATGCAACTTCCGGTGGAAGTAACGCTTGACACGCCGGGTTATCCCGAAATGAAAGAAATGATGGGCGATCACGCCGGTCCAACGGTGATGAATTTCATTGCGGCTCAAGCGGTGAAAGACGCGACCATGGCGGAATCTATTTTCAAAAATCTGGAAAAAGGAAAACTTTTCATTCATTACAACGGTGATTACCACAGCAAACAATATGGTGGAACGGTTTGGTACCTGAAAAAATTAAATCCCGAATTGAAAATTGCTGTTATTTCTGTGTTTGAATCAGAAGATGATGCTTTGCCACTTCCGACTGAAGATTTCATTCCTACGGAATACAATTTGGTGATTCCGGCCGATATGACGAAAACGTATTAAGCGTTGGTGTTTTGAGTTTCGGGTTATGAGTTTTTGGAAAAGCAACCAGAAAAATGAATAAAATCGTCAATGAAAATGATTTAAAAATTCTTTTGGAAAAGGATAAAATCCTGTCCGGAATTCATGAACAGTATGGCGTTCCGCCCAACTGGCAGCGCAAGCCGGGATTTGTTACGCTTTGTCAAATTATTCTGGAACAACAAGTAAGTCTGGAATCGGCTCGGGCACATTTTCTTAAACTCAATGATTTTTTGGGAGAATTCACGCCGGAGAAAATTTTGACCTTATCGGACGATGAAATGCGAAATTCTTTTATCAGTCGACAAAAAGCTAACTATTTACGAGAACTTTCGGAAGCGGTGGTTTCAGGGAAATTGAATTTGGAGGAAATTCATAATTCGGAAGAAAAAGAAATCAGGGAGCAACTTACCTCTATCAAAGGAATCGGAAATTGGACGGCCGATATTTATCTTTTGTTTTGTCTTCAGCATAAAAATATCTTTCCAATTGGCGACATCGCAGTCATTCATTCGATGAAAGAACTTTATCAAATCAGTTCAAAAGAAGAAATTTTGGAAATTTCTGAGAGCTGGCAACCTTTTCGTTCACTTGCTACTTACTTTATGTGGCATTACTATCTAAAAAAACGCGGGAGAATTGCAATTTATTGATTACCTTTAGGTTCTAACTTAATTTTTACCGCTATGAAAACAATTCATCTATTATTGCTTTTCATCTTGTGCGGTTTTGCATCGGCACAAGAAAGCTTAAGCGAAGCTGATCTCAAAAAATACCTGAACAAAGAAGTTCAGTATTGTGACCAAGTGTATGGAACTTTTGTTACAAAGGGCGAAAAGCAGGTAATTCTTCTGAATCTGGGCGCCGAATATCCAAATCATACATTTGTGGTGGCAATTTTCCAGGATAGTTGGAAAAACTTTGATTACAAACCCGAGGAATTTTTAAAGGACAAACACATTTGTGTAAAAGGCAAACTTATTTTGTATAATGGCAAGCCTGAAATCATCGTAAAAAGTCCGAAGCAGATTACCGTTAAGTAAACTTAAAACCTGACAGATTTAAATCCTGTCAGGTTTTATTCAAAAAAAGGATCAATTCTTTCGAATCAATCCTTTTCTTTATTTTAATTCTATAATTTTAAAACAATAATATAAAGTAATAAATCAAAGCGGCGATAAGTGCCGAAACCGGAATGGTCAGAATCCATGCCCAAAGCAGGTTGATGGTTACGCCCCAACGTACCGCCGAAACACGTTTTGTAATTCCTACTCCGATGATGGAACCGGTAATAGTATGCGTAGTCGAAACCGGAATTCCTAAAAACTCTGCCAAATAAAGCGTCATAGCACCTGAGGTTTCGGCTGCTACACCTTCCAGCGGAGTAACTTTGGTGATTTTTGTACCCATCGTTTTTACGATTTTCCATCCGCCCGACATAGTTCCAAGCCCAATTACAAGGAAAGAAACAAAAGGAACCCAGCCCCATTGATCCACAAAATAACTGAATTGATTTTCTGCCGTAATCCAATCCTGATGTCCGGCTTGCACGTGGTAGAAAATTACTGCAGCTCCAATGATACCCATCACTTTTTGTGCATCGTTCCCACCATGTCCCAGACTGAAGAGTGCAGAGGAAACAAGCTGTAACCTTCTGAACCATTTTTCTGCTTTTTTATGGTTAGACCGCCTACATATATTCATGATAAGTATGGTGAGAAAATAAGCTATGAACATCCCCACCATGGGCGCGAGAAATATAAAAAGGAAGATCGGTAAAACGACTAAATAATTGATTACATCTTCGCCATTTTGAGCAAAAGCACCGGCATGTGCAATGGCCGCTCCCATAAATCCGCCGATAAGCGTATGTGAGGATGAGGAAGGAATCCCAAACCACCATGTCAACAAATTCCACACAATTGCTGCGATAATCCCGGCAAGGATTACTTCCAGCGTAATGAAATTTTCATTGACGGTTTTGGCAATTGTATTACCAATTTTAAATTCCCCAATCCAGTATTTCGATATAAAATAAGCAGCAAAATTAAATGCCGCCGCCCAAAGCACTGCCTGAAAAGGTGTCAGAACCCGGGTCGCAACGATTGTAGCGATAGAGTTGGCTGCGTCATGAAATCCGTTAATGAAATCAAATGCCAAAGCCAAGACAATGATTACAATCAGTAGTATCAGTTGTGAATCCATCCTGAATTTTTAATTTGATAAATTATGAATGTTTAAGCGAAACGGCTTCCAGCACATCGGCCACATATTTACACTTGTCGGTAGTTGTTTCCAATGCAGAAAACACTTCCTTGTATTTAATGATCTCTTTTACATTTTCGTTTTCATTAAAAATATCAAAAATCTCTTTGTCATAAATATTGTCTACCTTATTTTCCAGTTTGTTGATTTTTTCACAACATTTCAAAACGGTCTTCACATCTTTAAATCCTTCCAGAGATTTAATGGCTTTCTGGATGTTTTCACAAGCTTCCAGATTGGCTTCAGTAATTTTTCGAATTGATTTTTTCACTTTATCAACCTGATAAAGTTTCATACGGCTGGCACTCGCATCGATGAAATCGGTTACTTCATTCATCTTACTGGCAAGTGCATAAATATCTTCACGATCAAAAGGCGTAAGGAAATTTTTGCTTAATTCGAAGTTTATAGTATGGGTAAGTTTTTCACTTTCGTCTTCCAATTTTCTGAGTTTTTGGAAGTAAGGATCTCTTTCTTCTGCCTTTACATTAACGGCTTCGTGAAGGATTTCGGCCATTTCTACAAGAATATTGGCGTGCTGATGAAAAAGCGGGAAAAATTTCTTGTCCTTTGGGACTAAAAATTGTAAAATACTGTTCAATGACATAACTTTTCAATTAAGAAGTATAAATCTACTATTTTTCGCTAAATTTTAAGGTGCGAAAGTATAGAAAACTTATGGGTTGTTTCCTATAAATAAATCATGTCTGTTTAAGATAACGTAAATTTAATATTAAGAATCTTAAGAAATAATAAAGAAAATGCCTGAACAGCGTTATCCGTTCAGGCATTTTTAAATTAAATATAACAGAATTTAATAATCCCAGTTGTTGTTGGTTTCACCTCCAAATTCCCATGTAAGCGCAAATCGAAGTGTATTTTCCAATGCATTATTTGTATCAGACATCGGTAATAAATAGGAGAAATCAAGTCCAAAAGCATTGTATTTCAAACCGGCTCCCAGGGTAATGTGCTGACGGTCTCCTTTCATCGGGCTTTCGTGGAAATAACCAGCACGAACAAAAAGTACGTCGTTGTAAGAATATTCAGCAGAAGCACCCCAAGTAAATTCTTTCATTTCTTCACTAAATCCGCCCGGTGCATCACCAAATGAACTGAACATTCCTTCCACAACCCCTTTGTTTGGGATGTACCTTGAACCCGGAACTTCAGCTCCCGTGCTGTCCACCGCATATTGTGGAGTCGGAACCAAAAGTTTGTTGGCTTCAAGTGTTACAGCTACGGTATTATAATCATCAAGGATGAAATCATATCCGGCACCGATTCTTAAATTGGTAGGTAAATAAGCTGCGTTATCTTCGTTATTGGAATAATCCAGTTTTGGACCGATGTTGCTGATGTTGAAACCGGCTCTTGCACGTCCTTCAAAATTATTCCAACTGTGACGCGGTGTCTGATAGAAACCAGAAACGTCTACAGCAAAAGTATTGGCCGGTTGAACTGTTCCGTCGTCAATATTGTTGAACAGGTCTGAACGAATGAAACGACCTGTAACTGCCATACTATACGTATCTGATAATCTTAATCCATAAGAAACATCAAATGCAAATTCGTTTGGTTTTGCAATACCTGTATTAACAATTTGAGTTCCGACAAGTTCAGTCAGGTCAATTTCGCCAATGTTGAAATAATACAAGCTGGCAGAAAGCGTACTTCTTTCTTCCTGCCCCAGAAATGTATAGAAAGAGGCATTCAGCAAGAAAACATCATCTGTAATTCCGCTCATATAAGGTGTATAGGAAAGCGCTACGCCGGAATAACTTTTACTGAAAGCGTATTTGGCAGGGTTCCAATATTGTGAAAATGCATCGGCAGATGTGGCCGCTCCCATATCACCCAAAGCGCCAGCACGGGCATCCGGTGATACTCTTAAAAACGGCGCACCTGTCAGAACAGGGTTAGGCTGCTCCTCCTGTGCGAATGCCACCGCAGAAATCAGCATCAGGCATCCCATCGAAATTTTCTTTATCATCATCTTTTTTAATTTATTTTAATATCACTAATTTTTCTATTGCTGTGGCCGAACCTTTACATGTGTCCGGATTAACCCCCCTCGCTGTGACGCGGTAAATATACACACCTTTTCCAATTTTATCACCAAAATCATCCAATCCATCCCAAGGAATTGCAAAGCGACCGGTTCGGTATCCCTCCCGCCATGGCTCTGCAGAAACGGTTTGACGAATTGTTTTTACAAGCTTCCCCGAAATCGTAAAAATCTGTACCATTACTTCCAGTTCTGTGTCACAATTATGTTCGAAATGGAAATAAGTCTGATTGGTAAAAGGATTGGGCCAGTTCAATAATTTTTCAATATGAATGTGATCCGAACCTTCTTCCATCACTACGAAATCTAACGTTTGTTCGGATGAATTATTGTTAATATCCCAAGCTTTAAATACAATTTGGTGCGATCCCAATTCCAGATTATTCAGTCGGTACATTACCTGACCTTTCTGATAATCCAATACTTGTGGGTTTGTACAAGGATTGTTGTCGCCTCCTTCGTAATATTCATTCAGCACATAGGTTCCTTCTACGTTTTGGTCTAGAACTCCGGTTATGTCGTGACCTATGGCTATCCCGCTGGTATTGATGCCGGTGCTGTCAACCAGACATGCAAGCAAATAAGGATTTCGGTTGGTGATTCCTCCGTCCACAAAGTTGAGATTATTCATATACAGCCCGATTGCCGGGCCTTCGTCATCATTTAAACCATCGGGATTCTGGTCGCCAACTTTTATGTTTTTTGTGGTGACACCGTCAATTACATTATTATGTGCATATACCATGAATTTACCTTCACCTATTTCGTAATTGATATCTTTCGGAATATAGAACTGGAATTTAAACTGTCCATAGGTAACATTTGTACCTCCTTTAAAAATGGAATTGATTTGTTCTTCATAGTCCATAATCTGAGGAGTTACTGATGAACCCCAATTGTTATTGTTCAAGGTTGATTTATTGACCGGTTTGTCAAAAAGGACTCCATTGGCCTTCCCATTAAAGGAATTATCCCGCATGGTTCCGTTTTCGTCGAGGACTTCCCCTTCTATTTCCACAAAATCCATTGCGCGCAGAACTCCGTCAAAAGTATCGGCGTCCTCACCATTGATTTTTGTAATACGGATTTGTCTTGGAGGACGTGCAATGCTCATCATAGGATCTCCCAATAGATTTACACTGAAGTTATATCCTGAATTGTCCTGAACTTTGGCATTGGTCAGGGCTTCACCAAGCGTCTGGTAATTATCTCCTTGCACTTCCAGCAGTTCTTCTATCACGGTTTCATTGAATTGTCCTCCGAAGAAAACTCCCACAGGGCGGCTCGTGGTAAGCATCGCTACTGCTCCACCTTGCGGTGCTTTGTACATATAAACACCCGCAGAAGGCAAGTAGGCTAAATCCCATACCGTAAATTCACAGGTAATGGTCATCACCACGGGCAATCGCGAATACAAGCCTGAGAAATTGGAAAAACTATTGATTTCCTCGTAGGTAATCACCCTTTCCTGAGACCAGCTTCGAGGACCACCGTGACCGAAATAAACAATCAGGGCACTACCCAGGTTAAAGGCATTGCCAATAACCTGATTTACCTGCGGATACCTCGGACCTGCCGAGGTACTTTCCTCCAGGAAAGAATCAAGATATCCTTTTCTAAGTGTCGCATAACTGATGTTTTGCTCAATGTATTCTGCCGAACTGTCTTCAATGAGTTTATGAAATGGAATCTGCCCGGAAAGGTCATCATCCACAACCAACAAAAATTTGGTCTTCCATTCTCCAAAAGAACTTCCCTGGCCCGGTAATTTTTCATAATAAGCAAGGGTTTTATCTACCATTGTTTTGGCTTCTGCCAATGTATGAGCCGGCATTCTTCCGATGGCTATGTCCATCTGATTTGAAAACTCAACATAAGTCCCGGGTTTTGTGATATCATTTAAAATGATGTCTGTATCGTCAAGCATTGTAAAATAATCATCAGACACGTATGAATCATCAAGACTTTGCGATTGAAAGCTGATGTAAGCCGGGACAAAATTGGTATTGTCCGTTGTCCGATCTTTATAATCATAAGAAGCTCCGCCAAACATTAAAACATATTTCAAGGGATTTCCTGTATCCCTGAGATGTTTAAAGAAATCTCTGATAGCTGAAATATCCTGGGCTCCGGACGAGAAGTCATTATAAATCTGATCCACAGTTACAACTGTAGCTTTCACGCCATTGTTCAGAATCCTGAAATTTGCAAGTCTTGAAGCTTCGCTCAAAAAGTTGGGGTGTGTAACAATGACATATTCTATATCTGTATAAGACCTGAGATTTTGATTGGACACAGTCCCTACATATTCGACCTCTGTAAAGGCCGCCGATTCATTGAAGGCGATAAACTCATTTAAAAAGTAAGGACTATTGGACTGATATTTATAAATACCTCCTGAGGAAATCACATTATGGGCGCTGGTGATATCTGAAATATTCCACACTTTGGGCGCGCCGGAAACTGCAAATCCATAAATGCTACCGTCATTCAGATTCTGAAGCTGTCTGAAATGCATCTGGCTGCCGTTAAATGTCAAGTTCGCTCTGTACTTAATTTCCAGATAATCCAGAAACACAAAGGAAGCCGGGTTGGCACCATCATTAACAGTAATATTAAAGTTGAATGTACTCCCTGTCGCATTGACAAGAGATGTGGCATTACGAACCACAAAATCTCCGTTAGAGAAAGATTGGGAAGCGACCTGACTCCCATTAACAGAAACCGCAAAGCTTACATTGTTGGCATTTTTACCAATCAGTTGATGAAAAGCATAGGCTTCTCCAGCCGCCGGAGCTGCACCCGCAAGCGTAAATGACTGACTTGATTCCACAGTGAAAGATTCGCCCACCCATTGTTTCCCAACCTGATTTACGCTTAAAGAGTCTTTCTCATAGAATTGATATTCGTCAAACTGTGAAAAAGTCTGAACCGGACTTCCGTCAATGGATACATCTTGAACTCTTTTCCCTTGCGCTCCACCAAAAGTTATAAAGTAATAGGCGTAATCTGAATACTGATTAAATTTATGACGAATACTTTCCAGTGTTGACTCAGGCAAACGGTACCAGTCATGGGGTCCTTGGGCATAAAATAAAATCACATCTCCACTATCAAAACTTCCATCCTGCTCACCTGTAAACTGAATAGCGTTTTCCTGTAAAGCGCCGTAACGGAAATCGCCCGGGTTTTCATTGAGTTGTTTCCCTCCATTTCCATAAATCTTCAACGTCCGAGGATCGAAATTCGTGGGAATATTATTCTGATCAAAAAAAGCTTTGTCCAATCGGAAAATCCCTGATTTCTGTACACGTATTTTATACCAGTTTCCACTTTTCAAAGCACTGGTTGTAGCAGGATCGTAAGTGTCTTCTATTCCCAAATGTGGCTCTAGTCCACTTTGGGTAACAATCTGAAAGGAAGTAACTTTTTTTATCTGATTTCCTTCCTTAACAAAAGGAATCATACTAACCGAAGTAAAATAACGGTTGCCGGCCTGGTTAACTTTGGCTTTGTATTCTAACTCTTCGGGAATCAGTTCCAGGTTGAGGTTTCCTCTTTCAGAAACCGGCAGATTTGTGTATTGAATATTCTGAATACTGATATTTCTCATACCGTTTGTTTCTTCAGAAAAAGAAAAACTGGGCACATTATTTCTTACGCTGTATCCTTTATTTGTAAAATATGGAAGGTTGGTTGTGTAGTCAAAACCTTTGGTGTGCTCTTTAACACCTTCCCAGTCAATAGTTACAGTTTGAGCAGTAAGGTTCAGTAAAGATATTGTAAAAAGAAAAAGCAAATATTTTTTCATCTTGTGTTAACGATATTTTGACAAATATATTCTATCTCACAATAAAAAAAGATTAAGCTCGTTAAAGATAGGCAGAGTTAACTTGTTGAATTCACAAGAATTTGTTTTCTTTGCAAATCGTTTTTCGAAAAATTAGTTGAAACAACACATAGTTATCATATGAACAAGGGTAGAATTTTAGCGATTCTTTTAGTAGTAATTTCGGTTACGGTTGTCAGTTGTACCGGCCACGGAGGTGGTAGAAAAAAGGGTGGTGGAACCAAAAAGTTCACCAGTACAACAGGCTGGAAACCCAATGACCAGAAAGGTTGGTTTTTTAATGGGAAGAAAAAACCAAAAGTTAAAGCTTGGCCTGGAATGGTTTTCATTGAAGGCGGTTCATTTACCATGGGATTGGTAAAAGACGATGTAATGCGTGACTGGAACAATACTCCAAAACGTATGCAGGTTCGTTCCTTTTACATTGGTGAAACCGAAATCACCAACTACCAGTACCGTGAGTATCTGACCTGGCTGAAAGTTGTTTTCCCTCCGGAAGAAGAACAGTACAAACACATTTATGAAGGTTCTCTACCGGACACTCAGGTATTCAGCAACAAATTGTCAAGAAATGATTTTGACAATGAAACCTATCTTTTCTCAAACGAATTCAGTTATTATCCGGTAGTAGGTGTTACCTGGCTTCAGGCAAGCAACTACTGTGACTGGCTGACTGACCGTGCTAACGAAAAAGCATTGATGGACAAAGGAATTCTGAGCAAAGATTATTATTCAAACGAAGAATATAACTACGGATCAAAATATTTTGATGCTGAATCTTACAAAAACAGTGACAGTAACGTAAAAGAAGCAATTGATACGACGAGATTGGCCAAACAATCCATGATTAAATCAACCAATCAGCGTATCCAGAAAGCAAACCGTGCCACGGCAGCTCTTGATGTAACACCCTTCCGTTTACCAACCGAAGCAGAATGGGAATACGCAGCCCTCGCACTTCCAGCTGACAGAGAGTACAATGAATACCAAGGAAAACCTGTTGTTCAGAACGAGTTGAGAGGTGAAAAAGGACGCGCTCGCGGACAATACATGGCCAACTTTAAAGTAGGGCGTGGAGACTATTCAGGTATCGGCGGATACGGAAACGATGGCTCAGCCATCACTAGTGACGTTAAAAAATACCAGTCAAATGAATTTGGTGTATATGGTATGTATGGAAACGTTGCGGAATGGACTGCAGATGTTTACCGTCCTATCATTGACGATGAAGCAAACGATTTCAACTATTTCCGTGGAAATATTTATGAAACCGTAATCGATAACGAAAACGGCGGATTCCAAAAATATGAAGAAGATATAGAGTACGATACCCTGAACAATGGTAAACTTGCTTACAAGTCTTTGCCGGGTAAATACAAAAAACAAATCGAAGAAAACAATATCAACTATCGTGACGGTGACCGTATGTCCTCTTTGGATCCAAGACCTGAAGACGATTATTTTGATGAAGGATTTGCAACTACAACCATGGATTCTTTAGGGAATATCATCGAAGTTCCTACAGATTCTGCAACTGGTGATTCAGCTCTCGCAGCATTGATAGGTGGTACCCCTGAAAGTACTACTGCAGAAATGTACAATGCCCCACAACGCAGATTTTATGTAGATGAAAAAGGAAGAATCATTCTAGAAAAAGACCAGACACAAAGAACAAGTCACGTGAGTGATGAGGTACGTGTAGTAAAAGGCGGATCATGGAAAGACCCAATTTACTGGTTAGATCCGGGACAAAGAAGATTCCTTCATCAGGCAGAAGCCAACAGTTGGATTGGCTTCCGTGTAGCACAGGATTATCAGGGTTCATTTGAATCCAAAAGATCAAAATCAGGAACAAAATAATTCAATTTATATTTGTGAAAATCCAATCCCAATCCGAGTCATCGAATTGGGATTTTTTTTTACATTTACTCCTATGAATATCGAAAAACTTTATTCGCTGTATTTACGCTCCCAGAGCATTTCTACAGACACTCGGAAGATTGAAATGAAATCGATTTTCTTCGCTTTGAAAGGAGAAAATTTCAATGGAAATGAATTTGCTGCTCAAGCCATAAAGTCGGGAGCGCTCTGCTCTATTGTCGATGAAAGTGATTTTGTAGATGAAGAAAATGACATCTATTATGTTGAAGATACTTTGAATGCACTTCAAAAACTAGCACAATACCATCGGGAACAATTAAAAATCCCAATCATTGCGCTTACCGGAAGCAATGGCAAAACCACTACAAAAGAATTAATAACGCAGGTTTTGTCAAAACGCTATATGGTAACTGCAACCAAAGGAAACCTCAACAATCATATTGGTGTTCCACTTACTTTACTTTCCATTAAACCTACTGACGAAATTGCAGTAGTGGAAATGGGCGCCAATCATTTACTTGAGATCGAATTTCTTAGCAATATCGCCCAACCCGATTTCGGCTATATCACCAATTTCGGGAAAGCACACCTTGAAGGTTTTGGCGGCGTGGAAGGAATTCTAAAAGGAAAAGCTGAACTCTACAATTATCTGCGTGACCATTCCAAAACAGTTATCGTTAATTGTGATGATGAAAAACAAATCGAACTTTCAGAAGGAATCAGAAAGATTACTTTTGGTGGAAATCCAGATGCAGATTATTCATTTCAATATTCAGAATCCATAAATGGACGTTGTCCCGAAATAATTTATAATTCCGTTCATATAAACAGCCAACTGGTGGGCGAATATAACCTCAGCAATATTGCAGCAGCCATCGCCATCGGCCTTACTTTTGAAATCCCAATTGAGGATATAAAAGATGCAATTGAAGAATATAAATCTGACAACAATCGCTCGCAAATAGTTTACAAAGAAGAACAACAATTCATCCTAGATGCCTACAATGCCAATCCCACCAGTATGGAAGCTGCCCTTCTCAATTTCAGTAAAATCCCTGAGGAAAAAGTTGTCATTCTGGGTGATATGTTTGAGTTAGGCGAATCTTCTTTAAAGGAGCATCAGGAAATTGTAAACCTTACGCAAAAGCTTGGTTTTACAAAAGTTTTCTTAATCGGAGAAAAATTCAGTTCGATTTCAAACAAATCAAACTTTACTTTGTTTCCCAACCGTGAGACAGCGGAGAAATATTTTACAGAAAATCCACTGACAGAAAAGCACATTCTCATAAAAGGTTCACGGGGAATGGCGCTTGAAAAATTAATGGATATTTTTACACTTTAAATTTTATTAGTAATTTAGTCTCACATAAATAATCTTTTTCAAATTCGAATTTCATGAAGCGTATTCACCTGATGCTCCCACTTCTGGCATTTATGGGTTTAGGTTTATCTTTTCTAAACCCGGATTATCTGGAATGGTCCAAAGACCGAACGCTAACCTTTGCAGATTTCAAAGGAAAAGCTCCAAAGAGCGTAGGTTCAGCAAAATCTGTGAACTTAACTACAGTTATTTCCTATGAAACCCAACAAGTCAAAGGGCAGGTTCCAAAAGTTTTCATTTCAAATCTTATTGATAGAAATTCTTCCTGGATAACAGTTAAAAAACCTGAAGTGCTTCAACTTCAACAAATTAAATTTGATTATTCAGAATTATACGCACGAAAAATCAGAAAAGAAGTTGCTGAGATGAACAAAAAAGGGATTAAGGATAAGCAAAAGTACATTGATGTGATTACAAAAATCGCAAAGGCCTCTGAAGTACGTCAGCGCAACAATAACATTCTAATGGAAGATCAGCCACATCTCATCAAAATCATGCAAAAAGATGTTCAGGACTCACTGAATATTTATAAAATATATGCAAAATAAAAAGCGGCTCAAGGCCGCTTTTTATTTTCTGAATGGATTATTAAAAATCATCCATGTCCATTTCCGAATCAATTTCCAAATCATCAAAAGTAGAATCAGCATCCTCATCCTCGTCAACTATCTCATCTTCCTCTAAATTGATAATTTCCAGGTTTCTTTTGGGTGCTTTCAAAGGCATAGCCCCAAATCGATAAACAGTTAGCGGATAATTCAGTACTGCCTTTTTGTCCTCAATCGAAACCACCTCCACTGAAAATGTCCACATATCCATATAGTCATAGACAAAAATCAATCGGGCACCTACTTCCGGTAAAACTTCATAAATATGAAAATCGGCCATTGTCTCATCTTCATTGGACTCGTCCATGCTTTCCAGCGGGATTTCTTTCCCCTGTGACCAGCCTTCATCCGAAATATAAAACGAAGCCAACTCTTCACCCTGCAAACTGAAGGCGCTCATGATGCCTTTGTAAAGTGTAAACAAAGTTTGCTTGTCCCTAATCTCTATATCCCGGAATACATCATCTTTTGTGTCGAGAATCACACGAATTTTATAAATCACTGTTCTTTAATTTTGGTTTCAAATATAATTTTTTTCCCAATTCAATCATATACTTTCTGGCAGAATCATAATTATTTTCAATTTCTCCTTCCAAAATAGCTTCTTTTATGGCCGATTTAATAACTCCAACTTCTTTACAAGGCTGTATACCAAACGCTTCCATAATCTCCTCTCCAGAAACAGGTGGCTGAAAATTCCTCACCCGATCCCGTTCCTCTACTTCCTTAATTTTTTTCTCAACCAAGGAAAAATTCTCTTTAAAACGCCGTTGTTTTTTTTCGTTTTTAGTGGTAATATCTGCTTTGCAGAGTGTTATCAGATCATCAAAATCTTCTCCAGCTTCAAAAAGCAACCTACGCAAGGCCGAATCCGAAACATTTTCATCAATCAGCGAAATAGGTCTTGAACTCAGCTTTACGATTTTCTGAACATATTTCACAGGATTTCCAAGTGGCATTCTCAGCCTTTTGAACAGTTTATATACCATTTTGGATCCTACAAATTCGTGCGAATGAAAAGTCCAGCCATGTTTTTTATCGTAACGTTTGGTGGGTGCTTTCCCAATGTCGTGCAACAAAGCTGCCCAACGAAGCCAGATATTATCGGTGTTTGGCGAAATATTATCCACCACTTCCAGCGTATGATAGAAATTATCTTTGTGCGTTTGCCCTTCCATCTCCTCGATTCCCTTCAACGCAACCAATTCAGGAAGTATATACTTCATCAAACCGGCATCATCCAGCAATTTCAGTCCGACTGAAGGTTTATCAGTCATCATTATTTTTTGGAATTCGTCCATTACCCGTTCTTTTGAAACAATTTCAATCCGAGAAGCATTTTTACTAATTGAATGAAATGAATTTTCTTCAATTTCAAATTTCAATTGGGTAGCAAAACGAATCGCGCGCATCATCCGCAAAGGATCATCGGAATAAGTTACGTCGGGATCCAATGGGGTTTTAATTAATTTGCGTTCCAAATCTCCCCGACCATCAAAAGGATCCATCAATTCGCCATAATTTTCTTCGTTCAAAGAAATAGCGAGCGCATTGATGGTAAAATCGCGACGTTTCTGATCATCTTCCAAAGAGCCGTCTTCCACAAAGGGCTTTCGGCTGTCTTCTGAATAACTTTCTCTTCGCGCTCCTACCAATTCGATTTCAACGCCGTCCCAATTAAAATTAGCCGTCCCAAATCTTTTGAAAACCGTCAATTTGGAAGGATTTTTCAATTTTGAATGAACCTTTTGTGCCAGTTCAATTCCACTTCCCACTGTGACAAAATCAATATCTTTTCTGCCACTTTTTTCTCTTTCCAATAAAAAATCACGTACAAAGCCACCTACCACATAAGTTTCCTGTCCTAAATCTTTGGAAGATTCACGGATGGTTTCAAAAATTTTATGTTTCAGCGCGTTTTGGAGATTCATAATGCAAAGGTAAAATTTCGCTGATACTAGAAAACAGGACTGACAAATATTTAGAAATTTACTTCCATTTTAAATTATTCCCGGATGACTTTGACCTTTCCGTCTGCCGATAATTTAATGATAGATGATCCCGAAAATTTAGGAATAAAATTTTCAGATTCCGGAAAAATATAATCAACTTCTTCTTTTATTTGATCGGAAATCTCGTCAAAACTATTGGGCGTTGTTTCTCCCGAAATGTTGGCAGAAGTGGAAACCAAAGGCGAATTCAATCTGGAAATCAGTTTTTTACAAAACAAATCATGCGTTAGTCGTATGGCCACAGTGTTGTCTTCTGCAATGAGTTCTTTTGGAAGATTTCGAGGGTTATCATAAATAATCGTGACCGGTTTTTCTGACAAATCCATGATGTCCCACGCCAGGTCTGGAACGTCCACTATTTCTTGCAGTCGTCGGTTTGAATCCACCAAAATAATCAATGATTTAGAATCCGGACGGTTTTTTATTTTAAATATTTTACGGATTGCTTCTACATTTTTAGCATCACAACCGATTCCGAAGGTAGTATCGGTCGGATATAAAACAGTTCCATTATTTTTCAACAATTCAATCGCGTCCATTTTTTTATTTTTAGTTTCGGAAACACTCCAAATAAGCTTTTGCGGCATCATCCCAATTAAAAAATGCGGCTCTTTCCTTTAATTTAGAAATGTAAATTTCGGAGTTTTGCTCAAAATCATTTAACTTTTCAAACAAAAATTCTTTCATATAGTCTGGCTCAAAATTCTCCCAATAAAATGCAGCATTTCCGCCAATTTCGGGCAAAGAAGCAAGATTTGAAAGAAACACAGGTTTCCCGAACCGCATCGCCTCTATAGGAGGTAATCCAAATCCTTCTCCAATCGATGGAAAGAGAAAAGCTGTGCAGTTTTTAAGATAAAACTGTTTTCCTCCTTCACTTACACGACCTGTCAGGAAAACTCGATTTTCAAGTTTTAATTCACTTATTAACGAGCGGATTTTATCGCCATAAGCTTTTTGGTTGGAACCGGAAATAATCAGATTATATTCAGTGATTTCTTTCATCATTCTGACCAAAGATTCAAAGTTTTTCTTTTCCAGAAAATCCCCGATCGAATAAAAAAACGGTTTATCAACCGGAACTTCGGAAATATAATCAGCCGTATCCAAAAAGGTTGTGATCGGATTTCCGTTGTAAATAATACGGTCTTCCACAGCCGGCACCTCAAAATTTCTATAGGTTTGCGCTTTTGCGTATTCAGAAATATAAGTGATCATATCGGCTCGTTTGAGTTTCTCCCGAAATCGTACCGATCGTTGAATATTTTTTGTGGTTTGTTCATCTTCGGCAAAATTAACATCATGAACCGTCAGTATGTATTTTCCGGGTTTTTGCATGGGTTCTACCCTGATGTTCTGATTCATACAATGCCAGACATCATACTTTTTCCTGACGCGAAACACAGCATGGCGCTGAAAATCAATATATTGCTTATAAACGAATTTATCTCCAAATTCATTTCTGAAAGGAGCAATTTTTTTCAGATTTAAAGTAAGTTCTAGGTCAGAAGGATTTATTTTTGCAAAGGCTTTAATCAATTCATAATTAAAAATTCCAAAACCCGACGCCAGGTTTTTCACATTGTGTGATTCCAAAAAAACTTTCTTCATCTGATTTTAAGATATTTATTCAAATATATGTTTTACCGACTAAAATACTATCCTTATTTTTGCCAAAATCTACTAAATGATTTTTGAAGTAAATCCAGCATTCCAATCCCACCAACAAGAAATCCAAACTGTCTTCCAGCAATTTGAACATTCCGGGACCGATTTTATTGTAGGCGAAAGAAACCACATCAAATTATTTGAAATCGGTGGTCAGACCATCAATGTGAAGTCTTTTAAAATTCCGAATAAACTCAATCAGTTTGTTTACAAATATTTCCGTAAATCCAAAGCCAGACGGTCTTTTGAGTTTGCCAACGTTCTTCTGGAAAAAGGAATTGGCACCCCAACGCCCGTTGCTTTTCAGGAAAACTTTAATGCATTTGGCTTGCAGAAAAGTTATTATGCCAGCATTCATCAGGAATATGACCTGACTTTTCGCGAATTGGTAGAAATCAAGGATTTCCCCGAAGAAGAGTTGATTTTACGAAATTTCACAAGGTTCTGCTATAAAATTCATCAGGCAGGAATCGAGTTCAAAGACCATTCGCCCGGGAATACGCTGATTAAAAAAACCGCTGATAACCAATATGAATTTTATCTCGTAGATTTGAATCGGATGAACTTTCACGAATCTATGGCTACCGAACTTCGTATGAAAAATTTGTCACGTCTGACACCCAAACAGGAAATGGTGGAAATCATGGCGGATGAATATGCAAAAATTTCGGGTGAGAATTTTGAAAAATTATTCAAATTACTGTGGGATTTTACCTCTGAATTTCAAACCCGGTACCATCGGAAATTAAAAGCCAAACAAAAATTAAAATCGTTTTTTAAATAGTTGAAATGAAAACTTACTTACTCCTAATTACACTCTTTTTATCCGTTACACTTCTCTCCCAACTAAACCCCAAAACCAAATGGGGAAATCTCTCAACTGCCGAAATTGATTACAAAGAAGTTCCTTTTGAAAAAGACGCACCGGCCGTTATTCTTTATGAAAAAGGTGACATGACGATTGCAAGGCTAGACAATCAAAATATCATCTACAAAAGAATTAAAATTCTGACCGAGGAAGGTAAAAATTTTGCCAATCAGGAAATCCTTTACCATGACCTCTACAATTTTGACGAAATCAGATATGTAAAAGCTCAATCTATAAACATTGTCGATGGAAAAGAAGTAAGAACTTCAGTTAAAAACAGCGAAATATATGATACGGAAGTAAGTGGAACATTGAGATCCAAACGCTTTGCCATTCCAAATGTCAAAGTAGGAACCATTATAGAATTTGAATACACGCATTTCAGCAAAAACAATTATTATTTTGAACCCTGGAGATTTCAGCATGAGATACCTACTCTTTACAGCACATTTCAAATCAACATTCAGGCAGCCTATGAATTTATGCCGATATGCAGCGGCGAAAAAATCGTAAAGTATGCCCGTGAAAACGAAAAATTAAGAAACCACAGAAATGTATGGACCATACAAGACGTGCCGAGCATCGATAAAATTGATTATACTTACAACAAACAGGATGCAGCCGAAAAAATATTTTTTCAGCTGAAAGGATATATTAACATCAACCGCGATCACGTAACAGAAATGATGAGCTGGACCGATTTAAATAAAAAAATCCTGGATTACGATGACAAAAATATAGACAATGCCACCGTAAGAAAACTTTCACTCAACATTTCGCCCGGTCTTAATGAAATTGACCAGATTGAAAAAGTTCTTGCCTATATTAGAAAAAATTACAGCTGGAATAACTATTATTCGCAAACTTCTTCCCAATCATTGGAAAATCTGGATAAAAATAAAAGAGGTAATTCTGCTGATTTAAATTTACTTCTCAATCAATTGCTCAAAAGCAAAAAGATTCATGCACAACTTGTGTTGGTCAGCTTAAGAGAAAACGGAAGGGTTAAGAAAGTATTTCCGTTCTCCAACCAGTTTAATACTTACATCAACCTGATTACGCTCAACTCAGGTGAAACTATTTTGGTTGATGCGCTGTACACTGATGAAAAGGACTATAAATTTATTCCACTTAATAATTTCAATCAGTGGGGATTGATTCTCAGCAGAGGAAAAGAAACTTTTGTCAATATGAATCCTGTTTTATCTGAATATCATTCTCTCCAGAATTATACTTTCAAAGACGGAAAATTTGTACTCACCCAAAACGACAAAAGAAACGGCTATTTCAAAGAAAACATAAAGGATTTACTCGGAATCCAACCCTATAATCTGCAGGAAAATTCGCTGGATATTTTTGTAAACGAATTGAGAAGAGATTCCAGAGAGTCAGACGATAATTTTGAAATGGAACGCATCATTTCAGAATCGGTTGCACCCGGTTCTTTTATGAACATTGAAAATCCACTCCGCTCGGTGATTTCACAGTTTCAGCTAAAAGAACAAAGTCGTGAACGTGCTTTGGAATTTAATTTTCCTTTCTTTTATAAAACCGATGTGGTGATTGAAATTCCGAACGGATACAAAGTGGAAATTCCACAGAATTTTAATGTTCACAATCAAACGCCGGCAAAAGACCTCGTCTATTTTCAAAGTGCCGAAATCAAGGACGGCAAATTATTGATGCACATCGAATTCTATCTCGGAAAAGCTGTTTACGACCAGAATTATGCCCAAATCAAAGCATTTTTTGACAAAACAAATCTGGATGTCAACAAAGATTTATTGTTGAAGAAAAACTAAACATCCGAAACCATCAGATTGCAACCACGAACGTCAGAATGGTCAAATCTTCCGAGAATTTCAAACGAATTGTCGGGATGAATTTTCCCTAAATCATCCGTCGCAATGAAGCTGCAGGAATTCAGATTGGCCAAATCAATCACATTGATTCCACCGGTTTTTTCTTTTGCTAAAAAACTCAGAGGATCTTCGGTATCGCGAATCAGAATTTTCATCCAACTCGGCGTTTCAAATCTTGAATTCCCTTTGGAATAAGCCTGTGAAAGCAATTCGGTCATTCCATATTCCGAATGGATTTCATCAACACCCAATCCTTTTTTCAAAATTTTGTGCAATTCTTCGCGGGTGATTTCTTCTTTTCGTCCTTTCATTCCGCCGGTTTCCATGACGATGGTATTTTTTAATTCCAATTGAAAATTCTCCACGAAATCCAGCAATGCAAAGGAAACGCCAATCAAAATCGCTTTTTTTCCTTCTTCTTCATTTCGGATTAAATCTTTGAATAATTCGTCGTGATTGTACAAATAAAATCCGCCTCTCCCCGATTTTTCCATCCAGAATTCCACCATATCAATCAGCGAAGAACCTTCTCTTTCCAAATAAGAAGGCAATAAAGCAAAAACCGTATAATCCTCAAAATCACCATAAAAATGACGAAAACTATGCAACAAACTTTCTCTGTAAAAACTCAAATCCGTTACCAAATGCCGACTCGTTTGACTACCCGTCGTGCCCGAACTCGTGAAAACTTTCTCTGTTTTTTGAGTTCCTGAAACGATTTCAAATTCTTTAAAAAAACGAATCGGCAGAAAAGGGATTTTTTCAATCGAATGAATTTCAGCAGGATTTAAACCTAAAAACTTGATGAAATTTTGATAAACCAAATTCTCAGCAGCCTGAAAACGAAATACTTTCAGCGCTGTCTGATTGAATTCATCCTGATTTTGAATCGAAAAAATTTCTTCTTTGGAAATCATTTGACAAAGTTATCAACTTGAAACTTGAAACCTGAAACTTTAAACGAATTTATTTCCCCAAAGCTCTATTGGCCTGATACAAATGATCACCTATTAATTCGTAGTTCTGAATCAATTCGGTATAATAAAGTGCGCTTCGCGCCGATAATTTTTCTGATTCTATCGCTTTTAACAAAGCATCTTCTGCCTTTTCAAACTTTTTATCGATTGATTTTTCAATCTGTTTGGCCTCCAGCAAATCCACTTTTCCATTTGTTTCATTGAGATTTTGAACCAAAGTCGTGGTCGCCATGGAAAGAGAATCCTGCAATTCCAAAAGCAATTCTCTTAGTTTAGGTGTGATAAAACTATTGCTTTTTCTTCTTTCCTTATGAATGCTCGCAATTTTTAGTGCCAAATCACCAATATTTTCCAAATGATGACAAATTTCAATCAGTCGGTGAATGTTTAGCGCTACTTCACCCGACATTTCAAAGTGATAAATCGAATTCAGATAATTCAAAATGCTTTTTTCCAAATCATCACTTTCTTTTTCTAAAGTGAAAATCCGGCTCTTCAATTCCTTCAGCTTTTCCTCGTCACTTTCAGAAATCATTCGACCCAAATTATTGATAATCTGACGCGTAATTCCGGCGAATTTCACAATTTCCCGATTGGCTTCGTACACATACATTTTGGCTGTCGGCCCAAATGGTCTTCCGATTAATTTCAAAGCCGATTGATCATTGGATTTATTCAAATATTTTTTCTCGGCCCAATCCGCAATCGAATTGACAAAAGGTAAAATCAGCAAAGCCGAAACCACATTGAAAAACGTATGAAAGGAAACCAAAAGAATTTCTCCATCGGTAGAAACGGTTTTTTTCAACAATTCAATGACCAACGGAACGAAAAAGAAAAACAGCGCAACGCCTGCCAAATTGAAAAAGAAATGAAACCAAGCCGTAATTTTGGAAGCTCTGTTCCCGACTATGGAAGCGAGTAAAGCCGCAGAAGTCGTCCCGATATTGGCGCCCATCACCATCATGGCTGCGTGTTCCAGATTCATTCCTTTGGAAACCAAAACAGCCGCCAACAGCGTAAAAGCACTGGAGGAATGAAACAGAAAAGTCACCACAATTCCAATCAAAATAAAAATCAGTGAAGAAGCATAAGAACTGCTTCCTCCAAATTCTTGAATATATTCCTGAAAAATAGGATGTTCTGAAAGATCAGGAAAAAAAGTATTCAGAAAATAAAATCCGATAAAAATCAGTGCAAGTCCAATTGAAAATTCGGCCCATTCCCTGGCCCTCTGATTTCTGAAAAAGAAAAATGTGATCCCAATGGCGATGATAGGCAAGGCAAGTGATTCAATATGCCAAACCATTCCCAGTCCGACGATAAACCAGAGTTTGATGACCGTTCCGACGTTGGCACCCACGATGATGGAAAATGCCCGACGTAAATTCAAAAGTCCGGCATTGACAAAGCTCAGCGTAAGAATGCTTACGATAGATGAAGATTGCAAAGCTCCCGTAAAAATGGTTCCCGCCAAAACGCCCGAATAAGGATTTTGGGTCATACGGTTGAGGAATTGTTGCAATTGTCCGCCGGCAGAACGCTGCATGGCTTCGCTCATCACTTTCATCCCGTAAAGGAAGAGCGACACAGAGCCCAGCACATTCAAAATCAACAGAAAACTTTGCATACTTTGGTTTAAGAGTGCAAAATTACTTCGTTCTATGTAAATTGATTGTTAAGGATTTGAGTGGAGTATTCGAGTTGTAGAGTAATGGGTGATTGAGTATTTGATTAAAATTAATTTTCGTCCCATAGGGACGTTTGGTGGGTAAAAACATAAAGAAATCAAATTCTTTGTCCCGTAGGGACAATTCGTAGTTTAAGGTTTCGTTTGGGAAAACATATATCTATTTTTGCAAAAGAGAAAATGCACTTCGACAAACTCAGTGTGACAAATGAGGTGTAGATTTATATAAAACCTATAATATACTTCACAAAAAAAACTTCTCAGCTTCCAAAACACTTTCCGGTCGTCCTACATCCACCAGAATTCCACCGCTATGCTCAAAACCCAGAATTTTCTCGGTTTTCATCAATTCCATATAAGTCGTCATGATGGAAAACTTTCCCGAGGAAGGCATTTTTTCAAATATTTCGGGATGGATGATATGAATTCCGCTGAAAGCTTTTTCGGTCAATGGCTTTTCAGATACAACGATTTCCTCTCCGGAATTCAGGTTTTTCCAACCTTTTAGTTGATTATTTTCTTCGAATAATAATTTTCTTGAACTCTCCCGAGCCGAAACTGCGAGTGTTACCAAAGGCTGATTATCCAAATGAAAATTTATCAACTCGGGAATATTCAAATCGGTCAAAATATCCACATTCATCACCAAAAAGGGTTGATTTCCCAATAAATCTTTGGCTTTCACCAATCCACCACCGGTTTCCAAAACCTCATCCGACTCATCCGAAATCTGAATCTTTACACCAAAATCCTCATTCTTCTCCAAAAAATCTACAATTTGATCGGCAAAATGATGCACGTTGATCACAAATTCATTGATTCCATAGGATTTCAGGTATTCGATATTGCGTTCCAATAAAGTTCTACCATTCACTACCGCCAAAGCTTTGGGGTGATTATCGGTAAAGGGCTTCAGCCGGGTTCCGAGGCCGGCAGCGAAGAGAAGGGCTTTCGCGATGTTAGGTGTTGGATGTTGGGTGTTGGGTGCCATGTCAAATATCATTATTCTACTTTGTTTCTGAATGAAATAATAGAATTCATTAATTTATAAGAAAACTCATAAACAGTCTGAAATTCAGTTTCATCAATGTAATTCCTGTATTTTGCCTTGTATAAACAAGTTACAACTTCTGCTATGGACCTGATAGAATACCCTAAAAATCTTTTGAATTCTAATTTCGATTGAAGGATTGAGCCCTCGGCAATATTTAATGCAATTGAATCAGCAGCACGCTGAATCTGAGAAATTAAATTAAATTTTTCGCTTTCAGGCAATTTATTGGAAAGCAGAAAAATAGTTTCACCATATCTCATTGACTCCTGCCAAATAATCAACTTTTCAAATTTAAAACTCATATCTAAATGATTTAACTGAACAACATCACCCAACACCCAACATCCAACACCCAACACCCAACATCCAACATCCAACACCCAACAAAATTAATAAGGCTCGTTTATCCAACCTTTCCTTTCCTGCTCCACGTGTTGCACCACAACTTCCACTTCCGGAAATTTCTCCGAAATATGTTTGGCCATCGCATCGGCCGAATAAACCGAACGATGTTGACCGCCCGTACAACCAAAATTGATTTCCAAATGGGAAAATCCGCGCGCCAAATAATCCTCAATGGAAATATCGACCATCGCAAAAGCTGCGCTGAGAAAATCGGCAATTTTTGTTTGGGCTTCCAAGTATTCGATTACCGATTTGTCACGTCCCGTAATCGTTTTATATTCCTGAATTCTACCGGGATTGAGTATGCCGCGACAGTCAAATACGAAACCGCCGCCATTGCCCGATTTATCCTCAGGAATTCCTTTTTTGTACGAAAAACTTCTAATGGTAACCGTCAATTTCTCCTTCATCTATTCTATTTTTTATTTTTATAAATGTTTCCGGCTTTGCCAATTCTTCAATCATTCTTTTCATTTCTGGATAATTTTCCAGCAAAGCCAAACTTTTAATTTCATTCAAATTTTTTAAGGCGAACTCTATACTCGCCAAAAAATGTGGTTTTCGCTCATAAATTCCCCGAAATCCATAAGTGCCTAAAACCTGTAAAAGACGTTCAATCAGACAGAAATCATAACCCTTTTTAAATTCAAAACCATCCAAATCTTTTTGCGTCAGATCGATGAATTCTTTTACATACATCTCATAAAATTCCGATTTCCATTCGGGCGACAAATTGGCTTTTGCCTGCCAAAGCAAAGAAACCAAATCGTACTGAGCCGGACCTTTCATTCCGCCTTGATAATCAATAAAAAACGGCTCGTTTTCATACACCATTATGTTACGAGATTGAAAATCCCGATAAACAAAATACTGATGAGGAAGCCTTTCAAAATCCAATGCAAACCGCTCAAAATCAACCAACAATCTTCCTTGGTTGAATTCAATTTCAGTTAAATTCAAAAAATAATTTTTAAACGAAAACAAATCCCGCAAAACCATCAGGTAATTGAATTTCGGATAACTAAAAGCTTTGGAATAATCCAGATTTTCATCACCCAAAACCTGTAGTTTCGCCAGTTGTTTCACGGATTTTCTAAAAATTTCTTTGGCTTGGGATGGATTGATTTCCAAAAGATTCATCAAAGATTGATTTCCCAAATCGGATTGGGTATAAAGCGAAAAATCATCCGAAATCTTATCGATTTTGGGAAGATTATTTATGACTTTCGAAAAATGAGTTGTGAAATAAAGAAAAGTCTTGTTTTCTTCGATGTTTTCACTTTCGGTCAAAATCAGTGATTTTCCTTCCGAATTGAAACGATAATATTTCCGGGAAGAACCGCTTTGCGCCAATAATTCCAATGAATCAATGGCGGTTTGTCCGTAATGGGATTTTAAAAAAGTTTGGATTTTGGAATTCATTTGAAACTTTCCCCAAAGTTAGGATTTTAAAACAAAAAACCTGTCAGGTTTTGAAGCTGACAGGTCTGAATATTTTTCTAATTACTTTCCTAATTTTTCTTTGAGATTACCCAACATCGCTTCTGTCATCGCCGACAAATCAAATTCCGGTTTCCAGTTCCAGTCTTTTTGAGCAACCGAATCATCAATGCTTCCTGGCCAGGAATCCGCAATTTCCTGACGGAAATCGGGTTTGTACGAAATTTCAAAATCCAGAATATGTTTTTGGATGTCTTCCGCAATTTCTTTTGGCGTAAAACTCAAAGCATGTAAATTATACGAAGTTCTCACCGTTAGTTTGTCGGCATCGGCCTGCATCAACTCAATCGTCGCTCGAATTGCATCGTCCATATACATCATCGGTAAAGCTGTATTCTCCGAAAGGAAACATTCATATTTTCCTTCTTCCAAAGCCTGATAATAAATATCGACCGCATAATCCGTCGTTCCGCCACCCGGACGGGTTTTCCAGCTGATCAAACCCGGATAACGGATGCTTCGCACATCCACTCCAAACTTCTCATAATAATAATTGCACCAAAATTCGCCCGCGCGTTTCGAAATTCCGTAAACCGTGGTTGGAATCGCTAAAGCGTTTTGTCCCGTATTATTTTTCGGCGTATCAGGCCCAAAAATAGCGATACTGCTCGGCCAATAAAGTTGTTTGATTTTTTTCTCTTTTGCCAGTTCCAAAAAGGTCAAAAGCGAATCCATATTCAAATCCCAACCTTTTTTCGGATACTTTTCAGCGGTTGCAGAAAGCATAGCCGCCAAGTGATAAACAATGGTTATTTTATGTTGTTCTACAATTTCGGCAATCTTACCGGCATCCATCACATCGAGTTTTTCATAATAAGGATCGGACTGATTTTCTTGGTCCTGAATGTCGGTTGACAACACATTTTCAACCCCGTAAATCTCTCTTAATGCCAATGTAAGTTCAGAGCCGATTTGACCAAGGGCTCCGGTTACCAAAATTTTCTCTGCCATGATTATTTGTCTGTTTGCAAGCAAATATAGTATTTATGGTATATTTTGAATGTAAAAACTTTTTAGTTTTGTAACTTGACCTCCAAAATTTGGACTAATACACATAACAAAGGTTTTAAAATGAAGAAAACATTAATTTTAGGCTTAGCCTTAAGCGGTTTATTCGCTTTCGGACAACAAGATTTTCATGCAGTTAAAAAAGAATACATGGACACAACTGTGCGCCCTCAGGATGATTTCTACAATTTCGTAAATGGAAATTGGATGAAGAATACCGAAATCCCTTCGGATCGTGCCCGATGGGGAAGTTTCGATGAACTACGTGAAAACACAGATTTGGTTACACTCTCAATCTTAAAAGGTCTTTTGGGAAAGGATCACCCCAAAGGAAGTGACGAGCAAAAAATCAGCGATTTATATCAATCTTTCATTGACTTCGATGCGAGAGACAAAGCCGGGTTAAAACCTATCCAACCTTACCTGGATCGAATTGACAACTTAAAATCCATTAAAGATTTAGAAAATTATCTGAACGAAGTTTCACCCTTGGGGTTGAATCCTTTTTATGGTTTTTTCGTTCGCTCACACATGAAAAACAGTAGCGAAAACGCTATTTACTTGGGAAGTGCAGATTTGGGACTGGGGCGTGCGTATTACCAAAAAGAAAGCGAAACCAATGAACAAACCCTTCAAAAATATTCGGATTATATCAATAAAATCTATTCCCATACGGGGGAAAGAACTCGGGATTTAAAAGGCCCTAAAATCGTAGGTTTTGAAAAAGAAATCGCTTCGAGAATGTTGACAGTAGAACAAATTCGCGATGCAAAACTTCGTTTCAATCCCTATGCAGTTAAAGACCTAAAAAAACTTACGAAAAACATTGATCTAGCTAATTTCTTATCGCAGGCAGGTGTCAAAACCGACTCTGTCATCATTGGAGAATTAAAATATTACCAAGAACTTGATCAACTTTTGACCAATAAAAACCTTCCGGTTATCAAGGAATACATGAAGTTTCATCTAATCAATGGTTCTACGAATTTATTGACACGGGAGTTGGACGAATTGAGTTTTGATTTTTATGGCCGTCAATTGAGAGGTCAGGAGGAACAAAGAGCACTGGATAAAAGAGGCTTGGAATATGTAAATGGAGGAGTCGGAGAATTATTGGGTAAACTTTATGTGAAAGATAATTTCCCACCAGAAGCCAAAGAAAGCGCACAAGAAATGATTGATTATTTATTTCGCTCGTTTGAAGTTCACATCAATGATTTGGAATGGATGTCACCGGACACAAAAGTAAAAGCGCTTGAAAAACTAAGCAAGTTTACAGTTAAAATCGGCTATCCAGACAAATGGAGAGATTATTCAAATCTTGAAATTGTTTCGCACAATGAGGATGGTGCATTGTTTAAAAATCAAATGAATTTAAGAAAATGGCGATATGATTATATGTTCAATAAAATTGGTAAACCGGTGGACAGAACCGAATGGGGGATGTCACCGCAAACCGTAAATGCTTATTTCAATTCGGCCAATAATGAAATTGTTTTCCCAGCTGCAATTTTACAATATCCTTTCTATGATTATCGCGCTGATGCTGCTGTGAATTTCGGAGGAATCGGAGCCGTAATCGGACACGAAGTTTCCCATGGATTTGACGACAGTGGTTCACAATATGACGGTGACGGAAATCTGGTAAATTGGTGGACGGAAGAAGATCACGCGAAATTCAAAGCAGCAGGAAAAGCGCTTGCTGACCAATACAGTCAATACGAACCGGTTCCGGGAACTTTTGTAAATGGCGAATATACATTGGGAGAAAACATCGGTGATTTAGGAGGACTGAACGTGGCTTATGATGCACTTTTGATGTATTTGAAAGACAAAGGAAATCCGGGTAAAATTGACGGATTTACACAAGAACAAAGACTTTTTATTTCATGGGCAACCATCTGGAGAACCAAATCTACAGAGGCCGCTTTAATTAATCAGGTAAAAACAGATCCGCATTCTCCGGGTTATTTCCGTGCCATTGGTCCGGTGGAAAACATCGAAGGATTTTACAAAGCTTTTGATGTAAAGAAAGGCGATAAAATGTATAAGGAACCAAAAGAGCGAATCGTAATTTGGTAATGATGATTATCCCAAATTTATTCAGATGGCTATTTTTTAGAAAAGTTATAAAAATGACAACAGTAGATGCTATAAAAAATCCGAATGCAACACTCATTGACATTCGTGAACCTTACGAATTAGAAATCGACGGAAACGTGGAACAGGCAATTAATATTCCGATGGGAGAAGTTCCCGATAAACTCGAAGAAATCAAAGAAATGCCCAAACCCATCGTGATTTTTTGTCGAAGTGGCGGAAGAGCTTCCTCCACACTGAGTTTTCTGAAAGAAAATGGTTTGGAAGAAGTTTTTAACGGAGGTGGATTTGCAGACGTAAACGAAATCCTGAACAGCTAAAAAATCAGTTTATTTTAAATCAACTTTGTCAAAGTCCCGCACTTTGACAAAGTTTTTAATTTAGAAGAATGAATAAAAAAGAACGTGCGAAATTTGTCGCGGAAGAATTGGAAAAATTATACCCCAACCCTCCTATCCCACTTGATCACACCGATCCTTTTACGCTTTTGGTAGCGGTGATGCTTTCTGCTCAAACGACCGATAAAAAGGTAAATGAAGTAACCCCTGATTTATTTGCAAGAGCCAATAATCCAAAGGCAATGAGTCTGTTGGAAGTAGATGAAATCAAGCATTTAATTCGTCAAATCGGGCTTTCCAATACAAAAGCCAAAAATCTAAAACGCTTATCCGAAATGATAGAAGAAAAACACGGAGGAGAGGTTCCGGCTACCTTTGAAGAATTGGAAATGTTGCCCGGAGTAGGTCATAAAACCGCTTCGGTAGTGATGTCTCAAGCGTTTGGAAATCCTGCTTTTCCGGTGGACACGCACATACACCGATTGATGCACCGATGGAAACTGAGCAATGGAAAATCGGTAGAACAAACAGAAAAAGACGCCAAAAGACTATTTCCAAAAGAGATTTGGAACAAACTGCATTTGCAGATCATTTATTATGGAAGAGAGTTTTCGCCTGCAAGGGGTTGGGATTTGGAGCGGGATTTCATCAGCAAAAAAATTCTTTCCCAATAGTTCCATATAAACTTAATGTTAAATCCGGCATATATTTATTAAATTTGCCCTTACAAAATATGAATTTTCCGTTATGCTAAATACAGTAATCACCGGTTCAGGACATTTTTTACCGGAAAAAATCGTAAAGAATTCAGATTTTTTAAACTACGAATTTTACGATGAACAAGGAAATTTTATTGAAAAGCCGGTATCGGAAATCATTCAGAAATTCCAGGAAATCACCGAAATCGAAGAAAGACGTTATGCAGAACCTTCTGATTTCACTTCTGATCTCGCGGTTTATGCTGCTTTGCAGGCAATCGAAGAAGCTGGAATTGACAAAGAAGAACTGGATTATGTGATTGTGGCCAATAATTACGGAGATATTGATCCGACTTACCGACAAGTGGACAATATGCCTTCTGTTGCGACGCGTGTGAAAAATAAATTAGGAATTAAAAACAACCGTTGTCGTCCCTATGATATGCTTTTCGGCTGTCCCGGCTGGATTGAAGGCGTCATTCTTTCTCACCATCTTTTTCTTTCGGGAACTGCAAAAAAAACTTTGGTAATTGGTGCTGACACCCTTTCCAGGGCCGTTGACCCGCATGACCGAACTGCGATGATTTTTGCAGACGGAGCCGGTGCTGTGGTGTTGGAAGCAAAAGAAGATGATTCGAAATACGGAATCATCAGTTATGATACGATTTCTGACAGCATGGACGAAATGACTTATCTACTGAATGATGTTTCTCTGAAAGAAGGTTATGAAGGTTCAAAAATAAACATCAAAATGCGGGGAAGAAAAGTTTATGAATACGCTTTGCGCAAGGTTCCGGCATTGATCAAACGCGTCATCGATAATTCCGGGTTGGATGCTTTGCAGGTAAACAAAATTTTATTGCATCAGGCAAACGCCAAAATGGATCATGCGATGATTGAACGTTTGTACAAACTTTACAATATTACCGAAATCCCTGAAAATGTTGCCCCAATGACTGTTCAGAAATTCGGAAATTCATCTGTCGCAACAGTTCCGACGATGTATGATTTGATTTCGAAAAAACAATTGGGTAGCCACGAATTCAAATCGGGAGATCATATCGTTTTTGGATCTGTAGGCGCCGGGATGAATATCAATGCAATTTTGTACAAAATGCCTTGAATTAATTAGAAAAAATAAAAACGAAAGTATGTTCCGGTGAAAATCGGAACATTTTTTTTTCATTTTTTAATAAAAATTAATATTACCAATGTCATTCTAGGCTTTGTGAAGTTTGTACTAGTTCTGATAATTTTAATTGTAGGATCTGAATTCCTCAACCTCAATATTGTCTCCGTACAAATTGGCAAATTACTCGAGTACCTACCCAAATTTTTAATCGGTGTATTAATTTTTGTATTTGGGATATACCTTGCATCACAAGCAAAAAAATTGATTCATGGACTTATTAAATCCGTGGATTCGGGTGGCGCAAAAGTTATAAGCTCCATAGCCTTTTACCTTATTTTTATTTTTGTTACCATCACTGCCCTGAATCAAATTGGAGTAAATACAGAGATTATTTCTCACAACCTAACCTATATCATCGGTGCAGCTTTGGTTGCCGTAACTCTGGCAATAGGACTCGGGTCACGGGATATAGTTTACAGATTAATTTTGGGATTTTACACCAAAAAGAATCTTGAAATCGGAATGAGAGTTCAGATTGGAGATGAAACCGGCATAATTGAATCAATCGACAATATCTGTATGGTCTTGAAAACCAACAAGGAAAAAATTGTTTATCCAATCAAAAAAATAACAAATTACGAAGTAAGAATAATTCAGGAGCACAAGCAAACTAACTAATCGACCTATGAAAATGGTTTAGCATAATCCCTAACTAACTACAAATGTTAAACCCAAACGCTGCCGGATTTACTTCCGGCAGTTTTTTCTAAATAATTGTTAAGGAATTTTAACATTCGTTAATCTTTTCATAAAATTTATATTTCAAACTCATTTCACCCACTATTCCTATTAGATTTGCGTTGGTTAAAGAGTAAATCAGTAGTAAATTTCAGATTGGAAATAAGGATGAAGGGAGTAAATATTCTAATAATTTTATGTTTTTCAGTTTTAGCAACTTCTTGTGGGACAATGATTTCCACCACTCAATCCAAATCAAGCTATGTTCCTCTTGAAAGATCCTACTACACCCAAAGCTCAATAATTAACAAAAAACTATTTGCCGAAAATAAATCTGATGAAGTTAAATCCGTTAAGGTTCAACCTGAAAAATCTGCGTTGGAAGAACTTAATCAGATTCACACAATGGCACTTAACTCATTCGTTACACAAGTTTTATCAGAAGCCGAAACTTATCTAGGAACACCCTATAGATATGGAGGAACTTCTCGCAATGGCATCGACTGTTCTGCTTTTGTACAGAGCGTTTTTCAGATGTTTAACCAGGAATTACCCCGTGTTTCTGCTGCTCAGGCAAAAGAGGGACAAGTGGTTTCAAAAGAAGAACTACGCGCCGGTGATCTAGTTTTCTTTGCCACAAACGGCGGTTCGCGCGTGTCACACGTTGGAATTGTACACAATGTTTCTGACGAAGGCGAAGTGGAGTTTATTCATGCCTCAACTTCGCAAGGAGTAACGGTAACGCCTCTTAGCCAGGCTTATTGGGCAAAACGTTATTTGTACGCCAAAAGAATTATAGATTAATTCCCAATTTTTCCCGAACCCATTTTTCAGCAACCATGTAGGGATTGCTATCAGTACTCGTTTGAATTAAGCCAACATCTTTATAGTACAAATCCATCGCATTTCGCGTGACTTGTTCCTTTATATATTCTTTGATTCTCAGCTTATGCTGATCCATTCGTTTCTTTTGCAAGAAACCTTCAGACTCCATTAATTGGTAATAATCAGTAATCAAATTCCAGACTTCTTCGAGACCTTTTCCGGAAAGCCCGGAGCCCATAAGGACTTTTCGTTTCCAGCCCGATTCTTTCTGGGGGAGAAATTGCAAAGATCTTGCCAACGTAACTTTCACTTCTTTTGCCTTTTCCAATCCGAAATCATCGACCTTATTAATAAAAATCAAATCCGACATTTCCATAATGCCCCGTTTGATTCCCTGCAAATCATCGCCTGCACCGGGAATCTGAAGAAATAAAAAGAAATCGGTCATGTCATTTACCAAAGTTTCGGACTGCCCTACTCCTACGGTTTCGATCAGTACCACATCAAATCCGGCTGCTTCACATAACAACATCGCTTCATAAGTTCTCGAAGCAATTCCACCCAAATAACCACCGGTTGCTGACGGTCTGATGTAAGCATTCGAGTTTCTGGCCAAATCTTCCATACGGGTTTTATCGCCCAAAATACTTCCGCCCGACAATGAACTACTGGGATCAATCGCCAAAACCGCCACTTTCAAACCTTTTTCTGTCAGTAAACTTCCAATTCCCTCAATAAAAGTACTTTTCCCTACTCCGGGTACGCCCGTTATCGCAATTCGTTTCGAACGACCGGTATGCGGCATGAGTTGCTGAATCAGTAAATGTGCCTGTTTTTGGTGTTCAGACAACGAACTTTCTGCAAGTGTGATACTTCTGCTCAACATAACACGGTCTCCGCTCAGGATTCCCGCTGCAAGTTCTTCTGTCGTGTTTGTTTTCATTTCAAACAAATGTAAGAATTTGGTGGTAGAATAAAATTGCTGTTAAAATTCCTTTTTATACTTTTATTCAAAATTTCAGCTTGAAACCCACATTTTTAAAACCAAAAGACAAAGTAGCTATCATCGCACCATCCGGACGTGTATTTAAAGAGGATCTGAGCGAAAATATTGATTTTCTAACTTCCTTGGAATTGGTTCCTGTTTTTGGAGAAAATATATTCGCAGACTTTAATAATGGATACCTTTATGCCGGAACAATTCAGCAACGATTACAGGATTTTCAGTACGCATTGGACAATGACGAAATTAAAGCGATTTGGTGTGCCCGTGGCGGATATGGAGCTGTGCAGCTAATTGACCAACTGAATTGGGATAAATTTTTAAATAAACCAAAATGGATTATTGGCTATTCCGACATTACAGCCTTTCACAATCATTTAAATAACTGGAACATTCCAACTTTACACGCCATAACCGTCAAAAAATTGAACTTATCCTATACCAAAGAAAGTTTTCAAACCTTTAAAAAAGCAATTTTCGGGGAAGAATTATATTATGAAATTCCCGGAAATCCATTAAACAAAACAGGTAATGTACAAGGCAAACTAGTTGGGGGAAACTTATCAATAATTTATAGCTTGAATGGCAGTTTATCTGCATTAAACGGAGATAATCTGATTCTTTTTATGGAAGACTGGAACGAAAACTGGTACCACCTTGACCGAATGCTGATGAATCTGAAACGTTCGGGATTATTGGGGAAAATCAAAGGTTTAATCGTGGGAAGTTTTACCCGAATGGATATTCAAGAAGAAAACCCTGAATTTCTGGCGGAATATGATTCCATGAGTTACCAAATTATTCATCAGTACATGGAAAATTACAATATTCCGGTTTGTTTTGGTTTTCCAGCCGGCCACACTGGCGACAACCGAGCGCTCCTCATGGGGACTGAAGTAGAATTCACAGTTTCGGAGAATTATGTAAATTTAAATTTTATTTAAAAACATGAAAAATGTTCATATAATGAATCACCCGTTGATTCGATCCAAAATGACACAAATCAGAAGAAAGGAAACACCCACCAAAATGTTCAAAGAACTGGTCAGCGAAATCGCTTCGCTGATGTGTTATGAAATTACGCACGACTTGGAAACAGAAGAATTCGAAATCGAAACACCTGTTTCTAAAACCACCGGATACCGCATAAAAGGTGAAGATTTAGTTTTGGTTCCGATTCTCCGAGCCGGACTTGGAATGGTGGAAGGCATTCAAAATCTGATTCCAAATGCCAAAACGGGACACATCGGGATTTATCGGGATCACGAAACCCTTCAACCAGTGGAATACCTATGTAAACTGCCACCCCATATGGAGACGCGGGACATCATCATCCTCGATCCAATGCTGGCAACAGGCGGTTCGGCAGTCAAAGCAATTGAAATTCTGAAAACCCAGAACGTAAAATCAATCCGGCTGGCATGTTTGGTAGGTTGTCCTGAAGGAGTGGAATTTGTTCATAAAAACTATCCGGAAATCCCAATTTATCTCGCGGCGATGGATGAAAGGTTAAACGAAAACGGTTACATTGTTCCGGGATTAGGTGATGCAGGTGATCGTTTATTTGGAACGCAGTGATATGGCACAACACAATGAATTTGGAAAAGAAGCAGAATTCAGAGCGGCTAAGTTTCTGGAAAAAAAGAATTATGAAATCCTGAAAAGAAACTGGCGCTTTTTGAAAGCAGAAATCGATATTATTGCCAAAGACCTGACTACCAATCAGATTGTAATTGTAGAAGTAAAAGCCCGAAAAGCCAACCCTTTGGTAGAGCCGGAATTAGCCGTAACCAAAGCAAAACGCAAACTATTGGTTCAGGCAGCCGACCATTTTATAATTTCAAATGAAATCAATCTTGAAACCAGATTTGACATAATTGGAATTTACAAATCAGATTCAGAATGGATAATTAATCATATCGAAAATGCATTTATATGTTTTGAGTGATGATTTAAACTGAGCATTCAGAGATATAGGAAAATTCAAAAAATAATTCTAATTTAGACAAATCAAATAATGAGAGATATGAAAAAATTACTAACTGCTTGTGTTGTCTTTTTGTTTGGCGTGCTGGCCTATGCGCAATCGCCTGTCGGAACTTGGAAAACAATTGACGACAAAACCGGAAAAGAAAAATCACACGTAAAGATTTATGAAACCAAATCAGGAAAACTTCAGGGAGACGTGGTGAAAATCCTTACACCTGGAAATGAAGAAGCCACTTGCACCGAATGCGAAGGCGACCGAAAAAACAAAAAAATCAACGGTATGACCATCCTTTGGGGATTGGAAAAAGACGGAAGTGAGTGGTCGGGCGGACATATTTTGGATCCAAACAGTGGAAAACAATACAAATGCCTGATCAGATTAAAAGACAAAAACACGCTGGAAGTACGCGGTTATCTGGGCGTTTCATTACTAGGAAGAACCCAAACCTGGACCAGAGTGGATTAATTTGAATTATTTAACTATAATTCTAAATCTCTTTCAGGGAAACTTGGAAGAGATTTTTTAATTTTGACCAATAAATCATTCTGATGAAAAAAATTATTTCAATTCTTATAATCTCCTTCTTTTTTTACCAATGTAGTGAAACGGACGTGCTAAACGAAACCGGTAAAATGGAACTGACAGATTTCAACCTGCCCAACCTGCCCGATAATTATCATTACGAAGGTTGGCTTTTGGTGGACGGAAGTTATGTTTCGGTCGGGAAAATCACAAATGACTCACTCGCCAACAATATTGCTAGATTTTCAAGAATTGAAATGACCGATTTACAAACCGCTCAATCCTTTGCCATAACAGTGGAATCGAGCGGCTCTCCTGCACCGTCGAATTATGTTTTATTGGCAGGAGATTTCGATGGCAATACGGCAGATTTGAGTTCAAATTCAGAAGTTTCAAACGGCGTAATGAGTCTTGCCAAACGAATTTCTGCAGGATATACCGTTCAGAATGCTTCGGTTCCGGCAGAAAATCAAAACGAATACGGTGTAAACGGAATTTGGTTTTTTAAAGGTTCCGGCGCCAATATGGAACCTACACTTCAACTGGAATATGGCGAAACAAAATACCAAGCCTGGCTGATCAAAACTGCCGACAACCTGGAATACAAACTCAATATGGGCATCATCGACAATGATACGATTGCCGATAACTCTCGAATGTTTATTCCTTCTGCTTTTGCTGAGAATATCCCAGATTTTCCCGGAGAAGATTTCCTTCAGTTGCCCAGCAACACCACAAGTTCTTATCCGGAAGGATTTTTCCCGGTTGATGTAAGAGGTGCCAAATTAATCCTGACTCCGATTCCGTCCGGCTACAACCAGACAGAAATTCCTTTTCCGGTTCATTTATTGGAAGCTACCATTCCCAATGATGCCCAAAAAGACCCGAATCTGACAAGAGAAATGCAGGTCAACACCAATTTCGGAGCGAAAGCCACTAAACTCTGAGAAGTTTTTCTCTTATTTTGTTTACCTTTGCAGCATAAAACCAGAAAGGGGTGCTTTACCGCAAATGCGGTTTGGCTGAGATTATACCCAAAGAACCTGGGCGGGTAATGCCGCCAAGGGAAGTTGCAAAACTTTTCCCTTTTTTAATTTTAATGTTTAAAAACTGAATGTCCGGAAATTCAATTTGAATATTCATTAATTTAAGGGAAATCAAAAAAGGGTAAATCCACCTTTCATTTAATTAAAATAAAAATGAAAAGTAGGATTTTTTTATGCGCTCTACTGAGCGGAACGCTGGCCTTTGGCCAGATCAAAGATTCGATCGAATCTGACAGTACGGCAATCGAACTCGATTTTGTGGAAATCATTCAAAGACTTCCACTGACTTCAGAAAAAATCGGGAAACAAGAATTAAACCAGAGAAATTTAGGGCAGGACATTCCGACTTTAATTCAGAATGCATCTTCTGTAGTAACGACCACAGATGCCGGTGCGGGGATTGGTTATTCGTCCATTCGTGTACGCGGAATCGGACAGGAACAAATCAATATTACGATGAACGGAGTACCTCTGAACGACCCTGAGTCGCAGAATGTCTTTTGGGTAAATATGCCCGATTTGGCTTCCAATGCAAGTTCGATTATGATTCAACGCGGAGTAGGAACAACGACGTCCGGAACGGGTGCATTTGGTGCAATTGTGAATATTGACTCTTCAAATCCTTCCGCAAAAGCATTTCTGGAATCGGCCAATTCCTGGGGAAGTTTCGCTACACAGAAATACAGTCTGCAAGGCGGAACGGGAAAAATTCTGAACGGAAAATTAAGCCTGGATCTGAATGCTTCGCTCATCAAATCAGACGGATACATCGAACGGGCTTCCAGTAAATTATTTTCTTACGGAATGAATGCCAAATACGAGGTTAATGAAAAAACAAGTTTTCGTTATTGGACATTTTTCGGGAAGGAAAAAACTTATCAGGCCTGGAACGGAATTGATGCCGAAACGATGGCCGTAAACCGTAGGTTTAATTCGGCCGGTGCTATTTATAACGATGACTGGACAGAAGTAATCGGTTTTTATGACAATGAAACCGATAATTACCAGCAACATCACAACCATTTGATTTGGGAACAGAAATATGGCGGCGCTTGGAGGTCCAATACCACCTTTTACTTTACACGAGGTAAAGGATACTACGAAAATTACAAACAAGGCGCGGAATTAATCGAATATAAAATCGTATCGCCTTTGGAATATTCCGATTTGGTTCGTCAAAAATGGCTGGACAATCATTTTTATGGTTTGAATTTCAATTTGGAAAATCAAAGATTGGGCAATCTGAAGTTTTTCACCGGAATCTCGGCAAGTCAGTATAAAAATTCTCATTTTGGGGAAGTAATCTGGGTGAAAGATTTCGAAAACCCAAATACCGATGTGGAATTTTATCGCAATAAATCCCAGAAAACAGATGTTTCGGTTTATGCAAAAGCCCTTTTAAGTTTGAACAAATTTGAACTATTTGGAGATTTACAGTATCGGTTTGTGAATTACAAAGGACTTCCGGTTGCCGGTGGAGAAAATGAATTTGAAGATTTCTTTCCGTTTGAAGGAAATTTCAATTTCTTAAATCCAAAAGTCGGATTGAATTTTTATGCTTCGCAACAAGATGTTTTGTATTTCTATTATGGAATGGCGCACCGCGAACCGCATCGGGGCGATTATCTTGAAAATTCGGAAATTCCAAGACCCGAAAAACTACATGATTTCGAGTTTGGGTATAAAAAATCCGGACGTTTGAATCTTACGGCCAACGGATTTTTCATGTATTACATCGATCAACTTGTTGCCACTGGAGAACTGAACGATGTGGGCGAATACAAAAGAACCAACAGTGGAGAAAGTTACCGAACCGGAATTGAATTGAGTGCAAATTACGACATCATGCCACGGAAATTAAACGTTTATGGCAATCTGACGTACAGCATCAACCAAAATATTGATTATTCAGAAATTGCTTATGATGCAGATTGGAACGAAATTTTGATAGAATATGGGGAAACCGATATTTCTTTTTCGCCAAATTGGATCGGTGCAATCGGAATTCAGTATAAACCGGTTTCCAATCTGACGTTGAATCTCCAAAATAAATATGTTGGCCAACAATTTCTGACCAACACCGAATTGGAAGACGGGAAACTCGAAGCTTATTTTCTCACGGATTTAGTTCTGAATTATGCACCGAATTGGTTTGGAAAACATCTTGAATTTTCGATTTTAGTCAATAATCTTTTTGACCGCGAATATGAAAGCAATGGTTTTTATTACGAAGGACCTTATTATTATCCGCAAGCCGGACTAAATATACTGGCCGGATTTAAGGTCAGGTTTTAAAAATAAAAATGCTCCCTGAAAAATCGGGGAGCATTTATTATTACATTATATAGGTATTATTTCTTCAGAAACTTCTCTGTCGAAACTTTTCCGTCAATTGTCATTTTCAGAATATAAGTTCCGTTTGCCAAATGTCCGACATTAATTTCAACATCGTTTGAATTTGGTTTTCCCGTCTGAACTTTAGCTCCGGAAATATTATAAATTTCGATTTTCTCAATTATAGAAGCCGATTTCAGGTTTAAAACAGATTTTACAGGATTGGGATATAAATCAACTTTTGTTTTTGAATTCAAATCAGAAACATTCATTCCATCACCCCAAATCGCATCTACCCACTGTGGATTGTCCACGAAAGGGTTTCTGTTGTGCTGAATCTGATAGATTTTATTGTTGCGGAAAATTTCTTTTTCGCTTACAGGATCTTCGTGATGCCATTGTAGCATCATATCTACAAACCAATCTTCATAAACCTGATCATTTGTTCCATTAAGAGGATTATTATTGTCTCCGTTCGGATTGTCCCATGAGTTTGAGGTTACTTCATTTTCATATCGCGTAGCAAAATAAAACATGATTCTGGCAATATCACCTTTGAATTCATCAATCGGCTCGAAACAAGTACCAGAGTGTCCAGGAGTTGAACAGCTTCCTACTTTTGATCCGTTTGTAGATGTCCATGTTGCAGAACCTACTTTCCCGAAAGGATAATTGCTTCTTCTTCCATTCACATATCCGTCAGTCGGTAAAACCTGATGAAGGTCTGTGCGCATCGGCAATTGTTCGTTAAAAAAACCCTGCGGAAAGATATGTTCTTTGTTCCAACAATCACCCTCTCCACTATAATTCCCACATCTGTCACCATTCCCAAATCCATAATTATATGAATCAGGTCCGTTTGGTTTTTCTGAATAAATATCCAATACAGACTGATCATTCTCATAATAAAGATCTTTATCCATCTGTATATAATAGTCACTCAAACTACCATAAGACAAAACCGTATGGCCATTTATAATATTTTTAAGTGCTGTCTTCAATTCATACCCCTCCAACCCTTCTGCATCGTCATAATATCCATTTGGAGCCTGCGCACAAGCTACTGCAGATAAGGTAAAAGTAAAAAGTAAAATGTTTAATCTCATTAAATTCTTCATATCTAAATATTTGAGGAGCAAAAGTATTAAATTAACTTCAACGAATTTCTTAAATTTATGAAATATTTTTTTGAAAACTATTGCAGATATCAAAATTTGTTATAATTTTGCGCTCTCATTCAGTCAATGACTGGAAAATAACAAAAAAAGAAATTTTCGGATTTCAAAAAGAATAATTTTTTATGGCAAATCATAAGTCAGCATTAAAGAGAATCAGACAAAACCAGGTTAAGAGAGAACGAAATCGTTACTATCACAAATCTGCTCGTACAGCAATCAAAAATTTACGTGCGGAAACTGATAAATCGGCTGCGGAAGAACAATTCCCAAAAGTTTCTTCTCAGATTGACAAGTTGGCTAAACGCAATATTATTCACAAGAATAAAGCGTCTAACTTAAAAAGCAAATTGGCTAAGCACATCGCTGCTCTAGCATAAAAATAGAGTTGGCCCGTTCGTCTATCGGTTAGGACTCAAGATTTTCATTCTTGCAAGAGGGGTTCGATTCCCCTACGGGCTACCAAGCATAAACCCTGATAATCAAAAGATTATCAGGGTTTATTTATTTAATCAAACCCGAATGACATCTTCTCCATTTCGATTGAACTCAAGTATCAATTTTATTTAGCTTTAAATTTCAATTTGGCTGAAATGAAAACTAAGTTTTTATGCTGACAGAAATTAATCTTATGATTAAAAGATCGGAATGAAAAAATCTAACAAGAATTATACCGCATTGATTATTAATTAATTTCGAATTCAAATCAACAAAAAAACCGCCTCAATTGAGACGGTTTTACAATCAAACAATTAATTCTTACAAGAAAATCAGTTTTTTGGAAATAGTTCCTTTTTCTGTTTCAACTTGTAAAATATAAGTTCCGGCAGAGAAATCATGTTCCATTACAGATTTCTCGGATTCCTTCACTCCAGAATACATCAGTCTTCCGTGCAAATCAAAAATCTTAATATTGGCTTTACTTTCCAGCTCCATCCAAAAACGATCTTTTGATGGATTTGGATAAACTTTAAAGCCTGCCATATCAGAATCATCTACATTCATTCGCGAAATAATCACTTCCGTTTTTTCAGATGCGCCGGTTGTATAAATCGCTTCCACTTCTGCAATGTGCGTTCCTGTAATCAAATCTTCGAGCAAGAAAGTCTGTTCCGTCACGTTGTCCGCGATCAAAGCTCCATCAAAATAAACCTTGTAATACAACGCATGGTTATATTCCTTTTCATAAGTCAAATCGTCTATTTTCAGAATATAACTATCGTTTCCAACGTAATTGATAGCCACATACTTTGTTTCTTCCGGTGCTTCAAAGGCATATTCCGTCCAATCTGCAGGCACTGAAATAGTTCCTTCAAATGCAGTAAAATCAGAAACTTCTGTTCCGGTGGTCGAATAAAGAACATTGATTCGCTCCGGCATCGAACCTACCAATGAAGCCGCATAGAAAGAGAAATCTCCTGCTCCGGCCGGAATAATCAGCCAATCGTTATTTGCACCGTCGGGTCCTGCAAATCCAGATAAAAATCTTCTTCCTGAATACGTATCGATGTCGACCGCAGGCAATGTTGCATGTGGATTAAACACCATAAACGACATCGGATCTCCTGCATTGGGCCATGTGAAATTATCATAAATATAAGTTTCCAATCCGTCTAAATCTCTTAAAATATAATTTCCAATCGACTGACGTTCAAAATCTTCATATTTTTCAATTTGATCTGTGAAAGTATCGTGAAGTGTCCAGTTCAATTGTGCCGAACTTCCTTCTACAGAGGCTGTCAAATTGGAGGGCTGAACTTTCAATAAGTTCAAAGGAACCGAAAGTGTACCGTCTTCCTGAACTTCAACATTGGTAAGTTCAACGATTTCATAATTATCCAATTCAACTCTCAAATTATAAGTTCCGGTCATCAAATCATCAAATGTCGCAATCTCAGATGCTGAAACGAAAGCTTCTGCAAAGTTGGTTTCATTCCAAATCGATACATAAGCACCTTGTGCTGTTCCTGAATCCGGATTTAATTCCACCGCAAAATCAAAGAACATATTGTGCTCAATCTCATTTGAAATTCCTTTCTCTGAAATTAATCCTTCGCCATAATGCGCTTCCACTCCATATTTATACATATTCGGTGCGGCATCCGCAAGGGTTGTATCGCTGAAGTTTGTTTCCGTGATGATGTTTGGCGTCAATTCTGTCCAATTATTTTCAGAAGCCGGACTTCTAAAAACTTTGTAACCTTCGGGATCTGCTTCAACTGTATAATTGGCAATTCCGTAAATGTTCCAGTTTTTATTGGTAAGACTCATCGCCGTCCAAACTCCGTTTTCATATTTCATACTTCCTTTGTAAGCCGGTGCATTCGGTCCATCATCCAAACCAATCGGATAAGCACCATATTGTCCAGCCAAGAATTCAACTCCAATCCATAATTCTTGGTTCAAATCGATGTTCAAAGACTGTGTCAGTTCGATTACATACCAATCTTCCGATTCGATTGAAACCGGTTGTGAATGGATCAATTCCGATGCATTATCTCCCTGGAATACTTTGATTACCGCCTCTGCATGATTGGCAAAATAAACTCTTACATGTGTCAATTCGGCTCCTTCGCTCAATTGGGTTTGCAAATCTGAAGTTTGGAATCGGATTCCGGCTATAAACGGATCTCCTCCGTTGCCCCAAGCGTCTCCGGCTGTGATGAAACTTCCCCAGCCCAAGATTTTTTCGTTAAAATGTCCAACCGGAACTCTCCATTCAACTTCTCCTACCCCATCATTATTTACCGCCAAAACGTTTCCTGGTTTGTTCAATGCCAATTCAAGTTCAATCGGATCCAATGTGAAATCATTTTCTTCTGATGTGAAGTTGATGGTTTCCGAAACATAAAGCGGATGCCAAGCTTCCAATTCATAGTCTTGTCCGGCAAAGGCTTCCAATACAAAATTTCCCGCGTCATCAGTTTGTGTCGTAAATTCGGAGAATCCACTTAAATCTAAATTGATCCCTTCCAATGGATTTCCATCGGTATCGGTTACCGTTCCGGAAATTAAAATCGGAAGTGAATTATCCAATTCTGCATCCAAAGTCAAACTTTGATTGGCCGCTAAACTAAATTCGATTTCAAGCGTATTGTAAGTGTCTTTGCTAAATCTTGCCACATAATTTCCAGGCAAAAGTGCAGGTATTTCATAGGTTCCATCAGCGATTGTCAAAACGGTTTCAGTTTGAAACGCATTCGCATCATCGGGAATAATGGTTACAGTAACACCCTCTAATTCAGAACCATCCTCAGCTGAAGTAACAGTTCCTGAAACACTTCCAAATTCTTTGTTTTTTTCCATCACAATGCTCGGAATGGTTGTAATTTCTTCCAAAGTCCAAGCAGCAGGCTGAGTAGAAATTACGCTGAGATCTACTGAATATCCGATCGAATAATAAGTTCGCATCCCATCTACCGGTGTATTATAAAATTCACGTGGATTTACAGAAGGAACGTTAGCCAACAAAGGTTTTACAATCGTAATGATTACATTCTCATTGCTTGAAGCATCGTAATAAAAGGGTTGATCCAATTCTATATTGATTGCATTTCGACCGGCAGTAAATTCGATATCGCCATCAAATAAAAGCTTTTGATTTCCGAAATATTCCCAAACCGCATTGTTCAAGGTTGTTCCAAATGTTGAACGATCGGTTGTGCTCATGTAAATTTTATAACGTGCTGTACTGGTCACTCCTAAATTCGCAAAATAAGACAGAGAAGTAATGAGCCCGCTTTCGCCAATTTGATCTGGTGTATAAATACTTTGGGAAATAATCGAACCTCGATTGAGTTCAAAAGGCTGATCCGAAACGGCATTTCCACTTGTTATTGATTCTTGGTTTTCATTCAAACCTGAATAAGCCGGGACAACTGCTGGAACTCCCTCGTTGGTAGGACTCGTCAGCGCAATGATTGAGTAAGTATATAAATACAATTCAGGAATATTAACTTCTGTGAAACTTGTTTCCGGATGCATTTCGGCCAATGTTTCAGTTGTGTTTCCAAAAGTTCTGAGAATTTTATAACCTATCACTTCATCTTGTAAAACCCCACCATTTTCTCCATAATCTACTTCGTCCCAAGAAATCACTGTTTGCAAAGATGTATTTTGTGTGAAATTCACATTTCTTGGCGCACCCGGAGTCGTTTCATACCCGAAAAAAGTAATGGGCGTATCATAAGCCATTCCATCTCCAGAAGCATTATAAGGTAAAAAACGATGTGTATAGGAACCTTCGCCTGGAAGCGTGTCAGTATAGTTCATGCTTTGTCCAGCCGAAGAAGGAAGATCTGCAATTTGCACAAGATTCATAGGATGCGTACCGCGATAAACCTTAACTCCTGTCATATTGGAAAGTGAATTTCCTGCAACATCGATTGTGGGATTGGTCCAAGTGAAATTAGCTTTGAACTCGGTATCGATCTCGGTTTCTGCAGAGAAATCCGTAATGCTTCCAGGTGCTGTATCGACCAAATTCGGTTTGAACTCGATGTCATCTACTACAAACATAAAAGCTTGTGATACGCAATTAATCGCCAGATGTTTTGCTCCGGCAGGAATTTCAAATTCGTATTTTGTCCAAACTCCAGTAGAGGTAGTAGTAGAAATAAATGTGAAATTATTCGGATCTGAATCTGTGGTAGAATAACCTACTTTAAAAGTATCTAATCCCGCAAAAGTGGCTGTACTTTTGGCATAAAACGAAAAAGTCCCGCCCGGATGTGTTGCCAATTCATCTGAAATCAACCAGTCATTGCTGGGTCCTGTATAGGAAGAAATACTCGCAAAGTATTTTCTTCCAGAACGTGTGTCATATCCGTCAAGTGTATTCGGCGGGTCGGTTTCAGACGGAGTATAAACTATAAATCCCAGAGGCCCTCCCTTGCCAGGGAAACTCTGAAACGGACCTGCCGTGTTAAATCCGTCCAAGTCAAGAGATGTCCATCCCGTCAAACCGGTCTGAGCAAAATCGGCATGCGATTCCACATCATCTTTAAACGGTTGAAGTTGCGCTTGCAGCCATCCCGAAAGGGAAAATAGCAAGAGCAACAAAAAAATGTTTTTGTGTTTCATGTGTTTCATTTTTATAAAATTTTTAATGAAGTATTTATAAGCAACAAATTAATTGGTTTGGCGTCGTCTTCCCAAATTTTACAACTCCGTTTCGTCCCAAACGAATATGTATAATAATCATTTTATTGATTTACAATTAATTAATTCTTTAAAAACTGTTTTCTATAAACAGATGGTGTGACTCTTTCAATATCTTTAAAGAATTTGTAAAATACAGACATGGACTTAAAACCGGATTGTGTGGCAATTCCTTCGATTGAAAAATGCTGCATGTTTTCATCTGATAAAAACGTCTTACTCTCCTCGATTCGGAACTCGTTTATATAGTTATAAAATGTCTTATTTAAATTTTTGTTGAGTGCTGAAGAGATGGCGTTTCTACTTTCAGAAATTGCCGAAGCCAAATCATTTAAACTTAAATTCGGATTTCTGTATAATTTTTTTTCTTTCATCACCTTTTCAATTTTTGTTATGATTTCTTTTTCTTTCAAATCTTCATTTCCTTCCAAAGCATCTGGTTTAACTTGGGAAACAATTTCTTCCTGAACATTTAAAACAGCTACATTTTGTGACAATCCTAAAACATTTTCATTCTTTCTAAAAATTGCCGGATATTTATATATGATAAGCGTTATATAAAATAAACTGATGGCAATTACCGCATGGTAACCCATGTATAAAAGGTAAGGATTCAAAAAAGAACTTCTCATCAAAGTTGAAATTCCTCCTATGATAAAAACCACTGCAAAACTGATGTTGATCTTTTTAAACCATTCCAATTGACGGCTTTCAATATCTGAATATTCTTCTTTCAGAGATCTTTCTCTTAACTTCAGTAATTGATTGGTTTTGATAAAATAAAAAGGACCTTGGAGCGTAGCCAAATAAGCACATATTATTTTTCGCCATTTGTATAACTCATGGTTCCGCATTTCTTCAATTGAAAAATCATTGATTGCGTATAAATAAAGGGTAAAAAGGATGTATACGTAAATCGGTAAAAAATGGAGATGATCTGATTTCTGGAATTTTGGATAGTCATGAAACATATATTTCGCATAGAGAAATACAGGCGGAAATAAAGTCAAAGCCAACATAGGACCAATAAAAGTAGTTACCGTAACACTAAAAAAAGGCTTCTGGGCAATGAATGCAAAAAACCAATAACATGAAAATCCCCATGAAAAAACAAGCAGAGCCAAAATATTGTTGGAAAAAGGCTTTTGCTTTTCTTTCAACAACAAACAGATGCTAAGTATAGCTTGAGAAGCTCCAAATAACATCAATACAGAAAAATATGATTCAATAACCGATAACATAGCCAATACACTGAATGAACAGCTTTTTCTAGGTTAGGATAGGTTAGGGAAATTCTATTAAAGTTAAGCTAAATTGAGTTCAATCTCTAAAGATAGACTTTTTACTCCTCTTGATGCCGGTCAAACTCATTTTTGAATTCCCATTTGACCTTTTCAATTTTCTCTTCAACTGATTTGGTTAAATTTTGCTGGTATTCAATTAATCGATTCGAAATTTCTTCATCAAAACTTCCAATCATTTTTCCGGCAAGAATTCCCGCATTTTTGGCTGCATTCAAAGCAACTGTTGCTACCGGAATTCCGTTTGGCATCTGTAAAATCGAAAGAATAGAATCCCAGCCATCGATGGAATTGGAAGATTTAATCGGAACACCGATTACAGGAACCGAGGTCAAGGAAGCCACCATTCCGGGCAAATGAGCTGCACCGCCTGCGCCTGCAATGATCACTTTCAGTCCACGTTCCTTTGCAGATTTTGCATACTGAAACATACGCTCGGGCGTACGATGAGCCGAAACGATCGTCAGTTCATAGTCGATTCCAAATTCGTCCAAAATTTCAGCTGCCTGTTTCATAATTGGCAAATCACTGTCGCTTCCCATGATGATTCCTACCATAATTTTGTTTAAAGTTTAAAGTTCAATGTTTAAAATTGGCTGTTAACTTAGATTTTATTGCCTGCCGATTTTACCCGAACGGTTTTATTTACTTTGTCAATGTTTGATTTCAGTTTGCTTAAATCATTTCCGACCAATGTAATATGTCCCATTTTTCTTCCGGGACGGGTTTCTTCCTTAGCGTACCAATGCAAATAAACACCCGGAATTTTCAATATCTCATCGAGATTTTCAATTTCGGCCACTCCGGATTCGCCTTCAGCGCCAATCAAATTTACCATCGCCGAAGTGGAAAATAATTCGGTACTTCCCAATGGCAAATCTGCCAAAACTCTAAGCATCTGATCAAATTGCGAACTTTGCGCAGCTTCAATCGTGGAATGTCCGCTGTTGTGCACACGACAAGCCGTTTCGTTCACCCAAATAGACCCGTCTTTGTTCAGAAACATTTCCACCGCAAAAACGCCGGGCGAATTCAATTTTTCAACTACTTTTCTGGCGATTTCTTCTGCTTCTTTCGCTTTCGTTTCACTCAATTCCGAAGGCATTAATAAATAGTCCAACTGATTGTATTCCTGATTAAAAGCCAGTTCCACCACCGGATAATTCACAAGATTTCCCCTGCCGTCCGCTACGACAACCACCGCAATTTCTTTGTCTAAATCAGCTGGTGTTTCATAAATGGAAGGAACTCTTAAAATTTTCTCGGTTTCGTTTCGGGATTGCAAAAACTGCACGCCACGACCGTCATATCCACCTTTTTTGGCTTTTTGAAAAACGGGAAATTCGGTTACTACACAAATCAATTCTTTCCAGTCATCCAGTTCAAAATATGGCGCAGTCGGAATATCATTGTTCACATAAAATGCTTTCTGAACCGATTTATCCTGAATAATCGCCAAAGCTTCGGGGTCGGGAACTATCCTTTTTCCTTGCGCTTTCAGTTCGCGAAGCGCATCCACATTTACGTGTTCGATCTCAATCCCGATGGCATCCAGATCTTTTCCAAAATCAAGCACCGTCTGATAATCAGCAAAATCTCCCTGAACAAAATGATGTGCATGCTTGGAACAGGGCGCATTGGCCGAAGGATCCAGAATATGAATTTCGTAAGGATATTGCAATGCGTTTTGTAAAAACATATAACCCAATTGTCCACCGCCAAGAATTCCAATTTTCATCATATTGCGAAGTTAATTCTAATAGTTTAAAGTTTCAAGATTTACAGGTGTTGAAATTCGAATTTCGGGATTCGATTTATTACCTTTGTTCAAATTTGACCGTTAATGAGCTTGTTAAAAAGAGCAATTCAATATACCAAACCTTATCGTTCGTCTTTTTTCATTGCCATTGTATGCAATTTTATGTATGCGATTTTCAATGTTCTGGCACTCGCTTTTATGATGCCGATTCTGAACATTCTTTTCGATGAAAAATCAGAACCGATTACAGAAAAACCTGTTTATTCGGGTAAAATTCTGGAGTTGAAAGATTTCGCTTCGGATTATTCGGCTTTTTATATGCAAGAAATGGCCGATGAAAGCGGTCCGATTAAAATTCTTTTGATTTCTTGTATTGCTTTTATCATCCTTTTTTTCTTCCGAAATATTTTCAGCTATATGTCTGAATTTTTCCTGATTGATTTGCGTTCAGGTGTTTCAAGAGATTTCCGAGTGGATATTCACAATAAAATTCTGGCACTTCCTGTTTCTTATTTTACTGAAAAGAAAAAAGGCGATATGCTCGTCCGGATTTCAAGTGACGTGGGCGAAGTGGAAGGAAATATCTTGAACGGATTGGTGGAAATTATACGCAGTCCTATTATGATTATCGTATTTGTAACTTCCTTATTTATAGCAAGTTTTCAACTGACATTGTTTGCGTTGATTGTTTTCCCGATTATGGGAACTTTAATTTCATTAATCGGAAAAAGTCTGAAACGCGATGCCGGAAAAGCGCAAGTAGAATTGGGAAATATCATGTCTTATGTGGACGAAACCCTGAATTCACTCAAAATTATCAAGATTTTCAATGCCGATGGGCAAATTACCAAAAGATTTGATGCTTCGATCAATCGCTACCGGAAACTACTTCAAAAAGTAATGAAAAAACGTGCATTAGCTTCGCCTACGAGCGAATTTCTTGGCGCAATCACCATCGGGATGATTGTATTTTTCGGCGGAAAATTAAGTTTGGAAGGAAACGGATTAAAAGGTTCGGAATTCATTTTTTACATCGGAATTTTTTATACTTTACTTGATCCGATTAAACGTTTTTCGCGCTCACTTTCCGACATTCAGAAAGGACAGGTTTCTGCCGATCGGATATTTGAACTTCTGGATACTCAGGTTTTGATCAAAGACAATGAAAACGCCATTGATTTCCCGGAATTCAAAGAGAAAATTGAATTTCAGAATGTGAGTTTCGGATACGACGATAAAAATGTCATCAAAGATTTCAATCTCATTATCAAAAAAGGAGAAAATGTTGCATTGGTTGGACCTTCTGGAAGTGGAAAATCCACCATTGCCAATCTGGTAACGAGGTTTTATGATGTGCGCGAAGGAAGAATTCTGATTGATGGAATCGACATTCGCGATATAAAATTAAAAGAATACAGAAAATTATTTGGACTGGTAACCCAAGACAGCATTTTGTTCAATGATTCGGTTTATAACAATATTGCTTTGGGTGATGAAAATCCTTCCGTTGAAAAAGTGAGTTCGGCTTCTAAAATTGCCAATGCAGAAGAGTTCATCGAGAAATTACCGCAAAAATACGATGAATCGGTAGGTGAAAGCGGCGGTAAATTATCGGGCGGACAAAAACAAAGACTGAGCATTGCAAGAGCCGTTTACAAAAATCCGCCGATTATGGTTTTGGACGAAGCCACTTCTGCGCTCGATACGCAATCCGAAAAGTTAGTTCAGGACGCGCTTGACAATATGATGGCCAATCGGACTTCGATTATCATTGCGCATCGCCTTTCGACCATTGTCAATGCAGATAAAATCATCGTGATGGAAGAAGGCAAAATAAAAGAGTCCGGCTCGCATGCCGAACTCCTGGATAGAAATGGAATCTACACCAACTTAATCCGATTACAAAATCTGGATTAATTTTTAATTATTGTCGCGTGAATTCCAACACAACATTCTGACCTTCAAAGGTGGTTTCGGTCGTGAATTTATTGTTGCTTTGGAAGTTAGCGGTTGAACTATTGCTTTCGCCTGAGTTGTCAAAAGTAACTGTGTAAACATCATCGTTTTTTGACCAGGAACCTGTTTCAGCTTCTCCCGGAAGACATTCGTCCGGTACAATCCCCTCTACAAATGTGTCCACTCGTAAAGAATAATCATTCATAAAATTATATTCATTTTGCAAGGGACAATAGGCAATTTCAGAAACTTGGTCAAAAACACTTACTCCGCCCATAAATACATCAGTGACTTTCCATTTCCCTACAATTACATCGACATTATTGTCAGAAGAATCGTCATCGTTATTACACGAAAGGTTTAGAAATCCCATTAGCAGAAGAGGTAAGATCAAAAATTTCAAATTTTTCATTTTTCTAGTTTTTGGTTTAACTGTTATCATCTAATTTTTCAATCAGAATTCGATTTAGGCTATAACGATATTTTTTAATCCTATATTTCTACCTTTGCATAATTATAAGACAGTTTTGTGGAATTTTTAACAAAGTCAATTCAGCCAAAATCGAATGCAGAACGAATTAAAAAACGTGCGTTGGAATTGGGTTTTCTGGATTGTGGAATCGCCAGGGCAGATTTTCTGGAAGACGAAGCACCACGATTAGAAGCCTATTTAAAAGAAAATCGCAACGGCAAAATGTCTTATATGGAAAATCATTTTGATATGCGTTTGGACCCGAGGTTGCTCGTGGAAGGAGCCAAATCGGTGATTTCGCTGAGCTATAATTATTACCCCGAAAAGATTCAGAGACAGGATTCATACAAAATTGCCAAATACGCCTATGGAATTGATTATCACTTTGTTGTAAAAGACAAATTAAAAGAACTTTTGGATTTTATTCAAGAAGAAATCGGTGAAGTAAATGGCCGTGCTTTTGTCGATTCAGCACCTGTTTTAGAGCATGCATGGGCTCAAAAAGCCGGAATCGGCTGGGTAGGAAAAAACAGTTTAACCCTTTCCAAACAAAAAGGTTCATTTTTCTTTTTGTCCGAATTAATTCTGGATATAGAGTTGGATTATAACATCCCAACTCCTACTGACCATTGTGGTTCCTGCACCAAATGCATTGATTCCTGCCCTACGGAAGCCATTCTTCCCGATAAAAAAATTGACGGGAGTAAATGCATTTCCTATTTCACCATTGAATTAAAAGATGAAATCCCATCTGAAATGACCGGAAAGTTTGATGATTGGATTTTTGGTTGTGATGTCTGTCAGGATGTTTGTCCTTGGAATCGCTTTTCATTGCCACATAACGAAGAAAAATTTCATCCGAAAGAAGAATTATTGACTTATTCCAAATCAGATTGGCAAGAAATCACCGAAGATGTTTTCCGAAAAATTTTTCAAAAATCTCCTGTTAAAAGAACTAAATTTGAGGGTCTGAAACGGAATATCAATTTCGTTTCCGGACTTAAATCCTAAAATTATGAAGAAAATATTTCTATTGATTTTTTTTCTGTTGATCCAATATTCATTTGGACAAATTTCTACCACACGTATGAACGAAATCCGTTTACAATCTAGTTTGGCAGATATTGAGAATGCATTGGGTCAAAAACTTGATCTTTCAAAAAAATTGGAAGAATGGTTTTATTCGACAAAAGTAACGCACAAAGGCAGTGAATTTCTTTTGAATTTTTCGGAATATTCTGATGAAAATAATCAAATGAAAATTCAACTTTTCGAAATTTCAACTCAATCAGCATCCGTTAAAACCCTTTCAAATATAGGTGTAGGAAGCAGCCTTGAGGATTTATGGAAGGCTTACAAAAATTACAATATTTCGATTTGGCGTTTATGGGACGATAAATCAGAAAAGTATTCAACTACCGAGCGGGTTTTTCAACTAAATGACTATGAAGCCGGAACTGCTCTTTATTTCTACCTTAGAAATGATAAAATTTATAAGATTACACTTTCTTTTTCAGAAGGTTGTTAAACCTGCTTGGCAAACTGTTTGGGTGTAATTCCATATTTCTTTTTAAATGCAGCGATAAAATGGGATGGATTTTCATATCCGATTTCAAAGGCAATGTCTTTTACCTGAAGCTCTCCTTTTTCCAGTTTTTCTCGAGCTACTTCCAATTTTTTATCGAGTACAAAACCATAAACAGTCGTACCATAAACCTGTTTGAAACCTTCTTTCAGCTTATATTCCGTCAAACCCGAAATCTCTGAAAGTTCTTTTAAAACCGGCGGATTGTCCAATCTTTCCAATAAAATATCTTTGGCTTCTTTGAGTTTCCGCGCATCTTTTTCATTGTCCAAAAAAGGACAATTTTCTTTTTGATTGGCTTCAGATTCGGAAAAATAAAGCGTGAATAACTCATAAACTTTCCCCAAAACATAAAGATTTTCAAAATGAGAAGAAAGGTTATGATTTTCAATTTGATTTAAAACCATTCGAACCGTAGTCGAAAATGCCTGCTGATTGTAATATTTCCCGGGAGATTTACTGCTGGTCAGAAATTCTGCGCGAATGTTATGGCTGGAAAACAGATGGTGCAATTTCTCCACTGAGACAAAGACCATACAAACTTTGGAGTCCGCATTCAGACTCAGGTTCAGCGGCAATTCCATGGTGGGATTATAAATCAGAAAACTCAAACCATCGTTCAGCCCTATTTTATAATTACCATTGTTAAAATGAAAAGTCATCCCACCTTTGGTACAAAAATAAAACTGAATGAACCTTTGATCGATTTTCCGTGTCAAAGTATCGGTAAACGCAGTATGATTGTCCACATAAGCAACATAGACGCCTTCGTCCGGCCAATATTCGCTCACCTTACTTTTATAGGTATTTTCCAGTCTGTTATCCATAAATTACTTCTGAATTAATTACTTACAAAAATACAAAAAGCTTTACAGAATTAGCTTTCCTATCAAAATTCATTTCATTTGTTTAGAATTAATCTAAAAAACCCGATTTCGCCAAATAGAGGTATTTTTCACAATCGAGCGTTACTTTAACTAAGCAAAGCCCTTTATTTTTGTGTGTTGAATTTTATGATGAAGCACAATTCACAAAAGGATTTTTATGCAATTGGTGTCAGCTATGAAAAAGCAGATGCAGAAACCCGTGGTAAATTTACGTTTTTCCCGGAATCAGTCGAACCTTTTTCAGAAGAAGCCAAAACATTGGGAATAGACAACTTTTTTGTGGTTTCTACTTGTAACCGTTCTGAGTTTTATGGATTTGCAGACAGTGCAGAAACGATGATGGAACTCTATTGTGAACATACAAATGGTTCGCTCGAAGAAATGAAATCTGTGGTTTCAATTCAGAAAAATGAAGAAGCGATTGACCATTTGTTCAAGGTTTCAGCCGGATTGAAAAGTCAGATTTTAGGAGATTTCGAAATCATCGGACAAATCAAAACCTGGTTCAAACGCTTTAAAAAACACGATTCTTCCGGTGCATTTCTGGAAAGACTGATCAATACCGCCATTCAGATCAGTAAAAAAGTAAAGACCCAAACCACGCTCAGCAATGGTGCTGCGTCGGTTTCTTTTGCGGCTGTTCACTATATTTTGGCAACGCAGTCAGAAATTTCACAAAAGAACATTCTGCTGTACGGAATCGGTAAAATTGGACGAAATACTTGCACGAATTTAGTTAAACACACTCAAAATGACCATATTACGCTCATCAACCGAACCAAAGAAAAGGCGGAATTGATGACCGAAAAATATGACGTTCTGGTTAAAGATTTTTCTGAACTGAAAGATGTTCTGAAATCTACAGACATTTTGATTGTCGCTACCGGAGCGGAACAACCTACGGTCACAGAGGAAATGATTCCGTTTGACAAGGAAATGACCATCATTGATTTATCGGTGCCGGAAAACGTGGCGCACACATTGGGTTCAAGAGAAAATATTCAGCTGATCAATGTAGACGGACTTTCCAAAATGGTAGATGACACGCTGGATTCGAGAAAAAATTCAGTTCCAAAAGCTTTGGAAATCATTTCCGAATGCAAAACCGAATTTGACGAATGGCTCAAAACACGCGAATATGTTCCTGTGATTCAATCTTTTAAAGAACGATTGGAGTTTTTACAGGAATTTGAATTAAAAAACCTCCAAAAGAAAAATCCAAAAATAAACGGAACAGAAACGGAGGTTGCTCAGAAATTAGTTCAAAATCTGACCAATCAATTCGCCTCTTATTTGTTGGAAAACCGTGAAAATGCGGATGAAACCATTGCCATGATGGAAGAAATTTTCAGGTTAAAAACGGATTCATAATGAAACCCATCAGAATTGGTACACGAAAAAGTCCGCTCGCTATGTGGCAGGCAGAATGGGTACAAAGAAAATTAAATGAAAAAGATATTTCGACTGAAATCATTCCCATTTCTTCTGAAGGTGATTTAAATCTGAAACAACCCATTTATCAGCTTGGGATTACCGGTGTTTTTACCCGTTCGCTCGACATTGCGCTTCTCAATAATCAGATTGACATTGCTGTTCACAGTTTGAAAGACGTTCCGACTTTACTTCCGGACGGAATCGAGCTCAAAGGATTTATGAAACGTGGAAATCCGAATGATATTTTGGTTTATAAATCGGACGGAATTTTTGAAAAAGAAAAAAGAACCATCGCAACCGGAAGTTTACGCAGAACTTCATTTTGGCTGAATAAATTTCCACAGGATTCCGTGGTGGATTTACGGGGAAATGTACAATTGAGAATTCATAAATTGGTCGATTCTGACTGGGATGGAGCGATTTTCGCTTATGCCGGATTGGACCGAAGTGAAATTCTAAATGAACTGAAGGCAAAAGGATTGAAATACCAAATTTTGGACTGGATGATTCCTGCACCTTCACAAGGAATCGTAGGAATTACTTCGAAATCGGAGTTTGAAATGCCGGATATTTCCGATGAAAATTCAAAAATAGCTGCAACCATCGAACGTCAATTTTTAAATGTGCTGGAAGGCGGATGTACGGCTCCGATTGGAGCGTATGCCGAAATCACGGATGGATCTGTAAATTTTAAAGGTTCTATTTTGTCTTTGGACGGAAAGCAAAAGATTTCGATTGAAGAAAATTTTTCAACTTCAGCTTTTGAAAACAAAGGAAAAGAATTGGCGGAAAAATGTCTGACAAAAGGTGCCGGAGAATTGATCAAAGAAATCAAAAAACAAATTCAAAATTGAGGAAAATCCTTTTCACAAAAGAATTAGACGTCAACCAACTGAAAAAAAGTCTGGCCGAAAATCTGGATTTTGAAATTCTCCCTGCTTTGAGAATTGAAATTTATTCGAAGGAAAAATTTACACCCAAAATCAATCCAAACACCCATAAATTTATTGTTTCCAGTCAAAATTCGGTCAAAGCAATTGAGGATTTAAAGTTGGATGGCGAATTTTATGTCGTTGGAAAAAACACAGCCGGGAAATTAGAAGAATCCGGATTTAAGGTGATTCATTTTGAAAATTATGCTTCGGAATTGGCCGAATATATTCTGAAAAATGAGGAACCTCAAAGTTGGAATTTCTTTTGCGGGAACCATCGCCGGGAAACATTGTTTGAAAAACTCGTTCCAAACGGACATTCTCTGAATGAAATCATTTGTTATGATTCCATTCCGAATCCCTCAGAGATTGATTCAAATCATTTTGATGGTTTTGCTTTCTTTAGTCCTTTGGCGGTGAAAACCTTTTTTTCCAATAATACGATTCCCGTAAATTCGGTCATCTTCAGCATTGGAAATACGACCACGGAAGAGATTAAAAAGCATACAAAAAATAGGATTAAAACGGCTGAAATTCCTTTATTGGAAAAGGTTGTAAAGAAAATAAACGAATACTATATCACATCGTAAATAGTAAATACTGATTTACAATATACATTATACAATTATAAAATATGACACCGAAAAATGATTTATTGCTGAGAGCATTGCAAGGAGAAGAACTGCAAAGACCACCTGTCTGGATGATGCGCCAAGCCGGCCGCTATTTACCGGAATTCATTGCTTTGCGTGATAAATATGACTTTTTCACCCGTTGTCAAACCCCTGAACTGGCAGCAGAAATCACGGTTCAACCCATCAGAAGATTTCCGCTGGATGCCGCTATTTTATTTTCAGATATTTTGGTTATTCCGCAAGCGATGGGAATGGATTTCGAGATGAAACACAATGTGGGTCCCTGGTTGGAAAATCCAATTCGTACACCTGAACAGGTCCGAAACATTCAGGTTCCGGATGTGGACGAAACATTGGGTTATGTTTTTGAAGCGATTAAGCTTACGAAAAACGAATTGCACAACGAAATCCCATTGTTTGGTTTTGCAGGCTCCCCCTGGACGATTTTGTGCTATGCTGTAGAGGGAAAAGGATCGAAAGCATTTGACGTTGCCAAAAGTTTTTGTTTTCAGCATCCTGTTGCTGCCCATGAACTTTTACAAAAAATCACCGATACGACCATTGCTTATTTGCTGAAAAAAGTGGAGCAAGGTTGTAATGTAATTCAGGTTTTTGATAGTTGGGGCGGAATGCTTTCACCCAAAGATTATGATGAGTTTTCCTGGCCTTACATTGAGCAAATTGTCAATGCCGTAGCAGAAAAAGCACCGGTCATCGTTTTTGCCAAAGGTTGCTGGTTTGCACTTGAAAAAATGACGCAATCCAAAGCTTCTGCACTCGGTGTGGACTGGACAGTAACACCTCAAACTGCAAGGGCGCTTACGCAAAACAAAATCACGTTGCAGGGGAATTTTGATCCGTCAAGATTGCTTTCTCCGCCCGAAACCATTCAGCAAATGGTAAAGGAAATGATTGATGGATTCGGGCCGTCAAAATACATCGCAAACCTGGGACACGGAATTTTACCAAATGTTCCAGTTGAGAATGCGCGTGCTTTTATTGAAGCGGTGGTGAATTATAAATAGCCCTTCGACAAGCTCAGGGTAACAAGTATAAACTTATTGGATTTAGATCTATTCGACTAAATGTTCATTTGAAACTTTTAAAATTTTCAAAGTCATTTTGCCGCCTGGCATTTCCCACTCCACTTCGTCGTTTTCAGAGAATCCAATTAAAGCAGTTCCCAAGGGTGCGAAAATGGAAATTTTCTGGACTTTGAGATTTGATTCTTCCGGTAAAACCAATTGAATTTTCATTTTATTTTTGGTTTTGACCACTTCGAATTCAACTTCAGAACCCACGCGAATGATTTTCTTGTTCAATTCTTCTTCTTTGATTACGATGGCACGATCTAGTTCTTCTGAAAGCTGATGTCCTTCTTTTGGGTTTCTTTTAATCAGATCACGAAGTGCTTGGTATTCTGAAAGTAATATGATGGGTTTTAAATTGTTCATTTTAAATAATTTAGGGTTATACGTAAAATAAAATTTACATTCCGATGGAATGTAAAACTACGGGTAAAAAATATTGATTTCCCTCGTTTGCTTAACGAGAGACTTATATAATAAAGGCTTTGTCGTGCGCCAGCAAAACAATCCTTTCTGAACTAAAGGAATGAGTAAATGCATTTAATATGTAGGCCGAAACTGACATATCTATTAATTCAGAGTGATTTAAAAATTATTGCTTGATTAGAGTGGCAACTTCAGAAGTGTTGTCATCAAAGATAACACGAACCATGTACTTTCCTTTTTTCAGGTTTCGCACATTAAGATCAATCGCTTTGGAAGGAGAATTGTAAGACTGCGTGAAAACTTCACTTCCTATGATGCTATAGATTGAAACAGCTTTAACGTCTGCCAAGCTTCCCTGAATCGTGATTTTAATATCGGAAACAGCAGGATTGGGAGAAATTGTTAATTTTTTATCATCTACCGAATTGGAAATAGATATTCCGTCCTTGGATTGTGCGTACACATTCAAGGCGGAAAAGCTTAAAAACAATAAAAGTAGAATTCGTTTCATCTCTATTCGTACAAAATTAGATTATAATTTTCTAATTTCCAATATCTGTACCAAATTAATTTTAATAAATAAAAAATGCAGCACTAAAAGCACTGCACTTTCTATTATATGTTGAAATAATTACAAGCTGTAACGAGCATAGCCAATAACTTCCAAGTCTGGATTTACTGATTTTACATGTTCTGCAACTGAAATTTTTGCTTCTTTGATAAATGGTTGGTGAACCAAAGTGTTTTCTTTGAAGAATTTTTGCAATTTTCCTTTTGCGATGTTCTCAATCATATTTTCAGGTTTACCCTCCTGACGCAACTGATCTTTTGCAATTTCCAATTCTTTTTCAACGATATCAGAAGAAACTTCGTTTTCATTTAAAGCTACAGGATTCATAGCTGCAACCTGCATTGCTATTTCTCTTGCTACTTCTTCAGCTCCGTCAACTTTGGCTGAAAGGGTTACAACTGCTCCGATTTTATTACCTGCGTGTATATATGCGTTTACAAATGGACCTGACAGAGTTTGGAAAGTACCGATTTCGATTTTCTCTCCGATTACCCCAGTTTGTTCCGTCATCTTTTCAGAAACGCTGATTCCGTCGATATCTGCCTTCAGGAATTCTTCTTTGTCTTCGTATCCCAACGCCATATCAGCTAATTTCTGGGCCAAAGCGATGAAGTCTTCATTTTTTGCAACGAAGTCTGTTTCACAGTTCAATGAAATGATTACACCTTTTGTGTTATCTGCATTAACTTTTGCGATCACAGCCCCTTCCGTACTTTCTCTGTCAGCACGGTTTGCAGCTACTTTTTGTCCTTTTTTACGAAGGATTTCGATTGCTTTGTCAAAATCTCCACCTGCTTCTTCCAAAGCCTTTTTGGAGTCCATCATTCCGGCTCCGGTTGCATTTCGAAGTTTACTTACTTCTGCGGCAGTCGCTTTATACATCGTTTAATTTATTTTATGGTTAATATTGAATTCTAAAAATAAAAAGTAGTTCTTCCATAAGCGAAAGAACTACATTAATTTATGATTAATTCTGATGATAAATCATCTTAGAACTTTATTCAGCTTTGTTCGATTCTTCCGCTTGTTGAGCATCAGCTCCTTCAAGTTCTGCTTTTGGCTCGTCTTTGCCTTTATCCTTTTCAGCTTTTCTGGCAGACAATCCTTCTTTGATGGAATCTGTTACATGCTGCAAGATGATATCTACCGATTTTGAAGCGTCGTCGTTTGCAGGAATTGCATAATCAACTTCACGCGGATCTGTATTGGTATCAACCATTGCAAAAATCGGAATTCCTAATTTTTGAGCTTCCGCAATAGCAATGTGCTCTCTTACAGTATCAACGATGAAAACCGCAGACGGAATACGTGTCATATCTGCAATTGAACCCAAATCTTTTTCAAGTTTTGCTCTCTGACGGTCAACCTGAAGTCTTTCTTTTTTGGAAAGTGTTTCAAATGTTCCGTCTTTTTTCATACGGTCGATAGAGTTCATTTTCTTCACCGCCTTACGGATTGTAACGAAGTTTGTAAGCATACCTCCCATCCATCGTTCAGTGATGTAAGGCATTCCTACAGATTCTGCATGTTTTGCAACAACTTCTTTTGCTTGTTTTTTGGTCGCTACGAAAAGGATTTTACGCCCTGAGGAAGCAATTTTACCCAAAGCATTGGAAGCTTCTTCCAATTTCACTGCAGTTTTGTGAAGGTCGATGATGTGGATTCCGTTTTTCTCCATAAAGATATAAGGAGCCATATTTGGATTCCATTTTCTTGTCAGGTGACCGAAGTGTACTCCGGCTTCCAACAATTCTTTTACATTTGCTTTTGCCATTTTCTTTGTTTTTAGTTTACGTTCCGCCTAATCAGCAAGCAATGTTTGAGTGGTTGAGATTATCGCGCCAAAAACATTTAGATGCTAAACCAACCGGAAAATGGTTTGAATTAATTTTAAAATATTAACGTTTAGAGAATTGGAATCTCTTACGTGCTTTCTTCTGACCGAATTTTTTACGTTCAACCATACGTGGATCACGAGTCAGTAATCCTTCTGGTTTTAATTGTAATCTGAATTCAGCGTCAACATCGCAAAGTGCTCTTGAGATACCTAGACGAATGGCTTCTGCCTGTCCTGTGATACCACCACCGAATACTTTTACGTCAACGTTGTATTTTCCTTTTGTTCCGGTAATTGCCAATGGCTGTTCTACTTTATATTGTAAAACACCGGTAGTGAAATAATCTTTCAACTCACGGCCATTGATGTAGATTTCGCCGTTTCCTTCCTGCAAATAAACTCTTGCAACAGAAGTTTTTCTTCGGCCAATTTTGTGAACGATTGCCATAATTATAAATATGCGTTAATGTCTATTGATTTTGGTTTCTGACCTTGATGTGGATGCTCCTCTCCTGAGTAAACATATACATTTGACAAAATCTGCGCACCCAATTTGTTTTTTGGAAGCATTCCTTTTACCGCCTTTTCAATCAAACGGATAGGGTCTTTGTCAAATAATTGTTGAGCCGTCAAACTTCTCTGTCCTCCTGGGTAACCTGTGTGACGGATGTATAATTTCTCGTCCCATTTTTTTCCGGTCAACTGAATTTTATCGGCATTTAATACCACCACGTAATCTCCACAATCAGCATGCGGGGTAAAACTTGTTTTGTGTTTCCCTCTTGCCAATTTAGCAACTCCTGATGCCAATCTACCTAAACTTAGGCCGGCAGCATCTACCTGAATCCACTCCTTTTGTGCGGTTTCTTTGTTAGCCGATATTGTTTTATAACTCAACGTATCCACTGTATTGATTTTTAATAATTTATATATTTCTGAATGAAAATTCGGGTTGCAAATGTAGGAATTCATTTTATCTTTCACAAATGCTTTTAGTAAATTTTTCAATTTACACAAAATAAAAATGCCCTGAAGAACAGGGCATTCTATATTTAGATGAGTAAATACTAATTATTTAACAACAACTTTCTTAGTTAAAGTTTCTTTTCCAGCCTGGATTTTCACGATGTAAACACCTGATGGAAGTGCGCTCATGTTTACCTGAGTAGTAGCACTGTTAGGGCTTGATTTCAATACTTGCTGACCTGCAGTATTAAATACAGCGATGTTCGTAATGTTTGATTTAGCTGAAATGTTTACGTTGTCTTTAACTACTGTAGGGTAAACAGAAATTGTAGCACCCGAAACATCAGAAACCCCTAGAGGACCTTCATAAAATTTGATATTATCAAAATACATAGAGTTTCCGGCACTTGCAGAATAGTAGTTAAAACCGTTCAATTTGCCTTGGTAAATAGGATCATCACCAAAAGGCAAATCAGATCCTGTCCCAAATGACAACAATTCTCCATTCATATAAACTCTAACGATATCATTATCAATATCATGCTCCAAAGCTATATTGAACCATTCTTCCTCGTTATAAGGAAATTGATAAGCTGTACCTGCTGTAGTAAAAGAGAACATTCCTGGAAGTGGTGGTGTATCCGTTTGGGTAGGGTCAATACCTATATAACACTGATAAGCCCAGTTACCTGTTGTTCCTAAACTAGCCAAATCATGCTGGGCGTTGAAATATCCTGAAGCTCCAAAATCAATATAAATATCCATGCTATATGTCCATAATCCTGATGTTTTCATCCCTACATCCAAAATCGGATCTTGAATTTCATCATTTCCAATGAACCCGGACTGAACTCCAGAACTAGCTACATCATTCGAAACAATCAAATTTTCAGCACCACTAGTACCTGACCAGTTAGTCCAATGACCTCCAAAATATGATCCTAATGGATAAGTTTCAAAATCTTCTGTTAATTGCGCATTTGCGGAAAAGCCAATTACTAATGACATGGCCAAAAAATAGATTTTTTTCATATAATTCTTTTTTAAATTGTTTTTAAGTAGTGTAAAGGTATTAAAAGTTTTGAACTTACAAAACTCAATGCCGTTAAAAATTATCATTTGAAGCATCTATTTTTCAAAATTTCTTTTTCAATCATATTTAGTATTTTTGTGCACAACTTTATAGATATGCAAACAAAATCAGAAAACAGGCTTTCATTTCAAGAGTTCAGATCCCGGCTACTTAAAGATTATAAAACCGCATTACTCTCACGCGAAACAAGTCTTTTGGGCAGAAGGGAAGTTCTTACGGGAAAAGCCAAATTTGGAATTTTCGGAGATGGTAAGGAATTACCCCAAATTGCTATGGCACATGTATTTAAAAACGGAGATTTCCGTTCCGGATACTATCGCGACCAGACGTTTATGTTTGCAATCGGACAATTAAAAATTGAAGAATTTTTTGCTCAATTATATTCCAATACCAATCTGGAAAAAGAACCTGCTTCGGGCGGTCGTCAGATGACATCGCACTTCGCAACCCGCTCCCTCAATGAAGATGGTTCCTGGAAAAAATTAACCGAACAAAAAAATTCGAGCGCAGACATCTCTCCTACTTCAGGACAAATGCCTCGTTTGCTGGGACTTGCTCAAGCTTCTAAATTTTATAGAAATCATCCCGAAGCGGATACTGAAAATAATTTCTCATTGAGCGGAAACGAAATCGCTTTCGGAACCATTGGTGATGCCAGCACTTCCGAAGGCCCATTCTGGGAAACCATCAACGCTGCCGGTGTTTTACAAGTCCCAATGATTATTTCCATCTGGGATGACGGCTACGGAATTTCGGTTCCCGCCAAATACCAACGTACCAAATCCAATTTGAGTGAACTTCTTTGCGGATTTCAAAGAGATGGTGAACAACGTGGATATGAAATCATCACCGTTAAAGCATGGGATTATCCGGCTTTGATTGATGCCTATCAACGTGCCGAAAAATTAGCAAGAGAAGAACATATTCCTTGCATCGTTCACGTCAGAGAATGCACCCAACCACAAGGGCACTCTACTTCAGGTTCGCACGAACGATACAAATCAGAAGAACGTTTGGACTGGGAAAAAGAATTTGATGGAATTGTGAAATTCAAAGAATGGATTCTGAATTTTGATGCAGGCGAGGAAAAAATCGCAACGGCCGAAGAATTAGAAGCACTCGAAGCTGAAGCAAAAAAAGAAGTCAAAGAAGCGCAAAAACAAGCTTGGGAGGACTATCTGAATCCCGTGATTTCTTTGAAAAATACGGCAATTGAACTTTTAGAGAAATTGGCCAATGAAAGTTCAAACAAATCTTTCATCGAAACCGAAATCAATTCATTAAAAGCCAAACAAACACCTTTCAAAAAGGATATTTACAGTGCTATCAGAAAGGCATTCCGACTGACACGTGGCGAAACCAATTCTTCTAAAACCGAATTAAAAAATTGGTATGACGAGCGAATGAAAATTGAAGAAGATATTTATTCGTCTCATTTACACAGTCAGTCGCAATGGAGCGCGACCCATGTAGAAAAGGTAAATCCGGAGTTTTCAGATCAACTGGAAGACGGACGTGTTGTTTTGCGGGATAATTTTGACAAAATCTTTCAGAAATATTCAAATGTCTTGGTTTTTGGTGAAGACGCCGGAAACATAGGAGACGTAAACCAAGGTTTGGAAGGACTTCAGGAAAAATATGGTGAAAGCAAAGTGGCCGACACCGGAATTCGCGAAGCTACGATTTTGGGACAAGGAATCGGAATGGCAATGCGCGGACTGCGTCCAATTGCGGAAATCCAATATCTGGACTATGTTTTATATGCTTTACAATTGATGTCTGACGATCTGGCAACTGTTCAATACCGCACCAAAGGCGGACAAAAAGCACCGGTCATCATCCGTACGCGCGGACACCGTTTGGAAGGAATCTGGCATGCCGGCTCTCCAATGGGTGGAATCCTGAATCTGGTACGGGGAATTTACGTTTTGGTTCCGAGAGATTTGACCAAAGCCGCCGGATTCTACAACACTTTGTTACAATGTGACGAACCGGCCATCGTAGTGGAAAGCCTGAACGGATACCGATTGAAAGAAAAAATGCCGACGAATTTAGGCGAATTCACTACGCCAATCGGTGAGGTGGAAATCACCAAAGAAGGTTCTGATGTGACTTTGGTGACTTATGGTTCCACTTGGCGCATCGTAACGGAAGCCGCCAAAGAACTGGCCCAATTGGGAATTGATGCGGAAGTAATCGATATTCAGTCTTTATTGCCGTTTGACATCAAACACGAAATCGTGGAAAGTCTGAAAAAGACCAATCGACTGGTCGTGATTGACGAAGATGTTCCGGGAAGTGCTTCGGCTTTTATTTTGCAACAAATTCTGGAAGAACAAGACGGTTATCATCATTTGGATAGTAAGCCACTGACCATTACAGCCAAACCACACCGTCCGGCTTATGCTACCGACGGGGATTATTTCTCCAAACCATCGGTGGATGACATTGTGGAAAAGGTTTATGAATTGTTTAGAGAAGCAAAACCAAATGAATTTCCGGAATTGTTTTAGACAAATAAATTATTAGATATAAATCCGTCTTTATGGCGGATTTTTTGTTTAGAAGAAATTGTGTTGCGTGAATTTCAAATTAAAAACAAAACAGTAAATACGTATATTTGTTATAAATCATTTGGTTATGGAAATTCAGGAAAAAAAATCATTGTTACAAAAAAGGCTTGCCAATGTGGAAAACCCGGCTGTTTTGGATGAGATTGAAGAAATTCTAAACCGGAACGAGCAAAAATATTTTGATTTCGATAAGGCGTTCTCTGAAGGCTATACAGTAGAGGAATTCAGACAAGAAATTCATAAACGCATAAAATCTTGGGATTGGAAAAAGTAATCATTGAAAAATCCGTAATGGATTATTTTGACGGTTTAATTTTTAAACTTTTTGAAGAAGAATATTTTGGTTTTTTAGATGCTTCACTGAATTATGTCGACAAAATTTTAGACTTTCTTCTGAGAGATTTACCTGACACTCCCCACAAAATATCTCCATCAGAATTAGTAAGTTATGGAAGTTATTATACTTTTCACAAAGCCAATAACACCACTACTTGGTTTATATTTTTTGAAATCAAAGAAGATAAATTCGTAGTGAGAAAAATTCTTAATAACCACCAACCTGAAATCAGGTTTATGAACCTTTAAATTCAGAGTTCTCAAAACCCTAATACACCTCTACCCGATCCGGTTCGGTATGAACCAAAACATCGGCGACTTGTGGAATTTTTCGTTGGATTTCATCTTTTAAGTCGTGGGCGATTTTGTGACCTTCAATCACTGAAATATTCCCCTCTACAATCATGTGCAAATCCACATAATAATCCATTCCCATCTTTCTAACATGACATTTTTCGGTGTCAATTACACCCGGAACGGTCAGTGAAATTTCGCGGATTTTCCGGATCAAATCATCGTAAATCTGTTCATCTGAAATCTCACTCAACACTGGTTTGAAGATTTTATAGGCGTTGAAAATGATAATTCCCGAAGCCAAAAGCGCCGCCACATCATCCGCTGCTTCGTATCCTTCGCCAAGAAAAATCGCAAAGGAAATCCCGATAAAAGCCATCACCGAAGTAATTGCATCGCTTCGATGGTGCCAGGCATCGGCTTTCAACGAAGAACTATTGGTCTGTTTGCTTTTTCGGATGACGTATTGAAAGGAAAGTTCCTTGAATAGAATAATTCCGCCCAGAACATAAAGCGTGAAAACTTTGGGTCCCTCGTGCGGTGTTTTGATATTCTGAATGCTTTCGTAGGCGATCACCGTGGCAGAAACTACCAAAAATCCGATGACCGCAAAAGTGGACAAAGTTTCAAAACGACCGTGCCCATAAGGATGATTTTCATCGGCCGGTCTTGTGGAATATTTGAGTCCGACCCAGACTAAAACCGACGAAAAAACATCGGCAGTGGATTCGATCGCATCAGCAATCAAAGCATAGGAATTTCCCAAAACACCGGCAATAAATTTGACAACGGCAAAGAAAATATTGCCGACGATGCTGAAAACGGAAGTCCTGATGGCGGTTTTGGAACTCATTATAAAAAAACCTGTCAGGTTTCAGAAACCTGACAGGTTGTATTATTTGTTAGTCTTTTGCTAAAAACGGGTATCGATAATCTTTTGCCGGAACAAAAGTTTCTTTTACAGTACGAACGGAAACCCATCGCAATAAGTTCATCGCAGAACCGGCTTTATCATTGGTTCCCGAGCCTCTCGCTCCACCAAACGGTTGTTGACCTACAACGGCTCCCGTTGGTTTGTCGTTGATATAGAAATTCCCAGCAGCATTTTCCAGTGCTTTGATTCCTTGACTCAACACATAACGGTCTTTGGCAAAGATGGCTCCGGTCAATGCATAATCAGAAGTTGTATCTACCAATTCCAAAGTTTTTTCCCAGTTTTTATCTTCGAATACATAAACCGTCAAGATTGGGCCGAAGATTTCTTCCACCATACTTTCATAATGTGGGTCTGAAGCCAAAATCACGGTTGGCTCCACAAAATATCCGACTTTTTTGTCGCATTTTCCTCCGAAAATAATTTCGGCTTTTTTGGATTTTTTTGCACGGTCGATATAACCTTTACATTTATCAAATGATTTCTCGTCAATCACAGCCGTTACAAAGTTGGAAAAATCTTCAGGCGACCCCATCGTGATGGTATCCAATGCCTTTTTCATTTCTTTTTCCACTTTTGGCCATAAAGATTTTGAAATATAAGCTCTTGAAGCAGCCGAACATTTCTGTCCTTGGTATTCAAAAGCACCTCGAACCAATGCTGTCGCAACCTCCTGTGCATCGGCTGATTTATGTGCTACCACGAAGTCTTTTCCTCCGGTTTCACCAACAATTCGCGGATAAGTTTTATGTGTATCAATATTATCACCGATTTGTTTCCAAAGAGATTTGAAAACGGCAGTAGAACCTGTGAAATGCAATCCGGCAAAATCCGGGTGTTCAATTACGGTTTTGGCAGTTTCAGCACCTCCAGTCAATACCATATTGATAACGCCATCAGGCAAACCTGCTTCTCTGAAAACTTCCATTATAACTTCTGCCGAATAAATCTGTTTGTCAGATGGTTTCCAAACCACCACATTTCCCATCAAAGCCATAGAAGCCGGAAGGTTTCCGGAAATAGCTGTAAAGTTAAACGGTGTAATGGCAAAAGTAAATCCTTCCAACGGACGATATTCCACACGGTTCCAAACTCCTTCCGAAGATATTGGTTGGTCGGCATAAATCTGTGTCATGAATTCTACGTTGAAACGTAAGAAATCAATCAACTCACAAGCAGAGTCGATTTCTGCTTGAAAAGCGTTTTTGGATTGACCGATCATCGTCGCGGCATTGATTCTTGCGCGATAAGGTCCGGCCAATAAATCAGCGGCTTTCAGGAAAATGGCAGCACGGTTTTCCCAAGACATATCGGCCCAGTTTTTTCGGGCTTTCAAAGCAGCATCAATCGCATCTTTCACATCTTTTTGGGTTCCTTTGTGGAAATAACCTACGATGTGCTGATGGTCATGCGGCGGAGTAATTGGCCTTTTATCTCCTGACTTTACGATTTTACTTCCTATATATTGGGGAACTTCAATTTGTTGTTTGCACATCTTTTTATAGGTAGCAAGCAATTCTTCACGCTCGGGCGTGCCCGGCGCATAAGATTTCACTTCTTCATTGGCTACAAAGGGTACCTGATAAATTCCTTTTGGCATAACGTATTTATTTTGTTGTTTTTAAACTGATTTTTGAGATGCAAAGGTACAAAGGATTTTTGTTTACCTGTCTGACGATAGGCAAAAAGTTTCAGGTTTGAATTTTAAAGTTACCTATATCGATTAGAGTTGATTTCATATTAAAACTTTTATACGAAAATCTTGGTATTTTTAAACAAAGTCAGATTTTTCAATTCGTAAAATTTTGTCGTTTCATTTTTTTTTTTTCATTTTTAGGCAGAAGATAAAATTTAACAGGCGCCAACTTAAAATTTCACTTCACTCAAATTATTGTTAAATTTAAATTTTTTATCAAATGAAAAAAATTGATTTTACTATGTGGCTTTGGGCTACTCGGAACTTTTGCTATGGCAGGAAATGAAATGGAGAAAAATGCTGTTATTGCTGAAAATGAAGAAGTTTGTATACCTGCAAATTTATCTTGTGGAGTAACTGTTGAAGTATGTGGTTATACTACTCCAGAGATAATTGCAGCGACTTTAGCAGCAGAGAAAAAACATTGCCCTTTTGCACCACAATAAATAAGAACCTATTTAAAAGCCACATAATTATTTTAAAATCTTGAGGCTTTTAATATTAATATTATATTATGCTTAAATACGTTTTGTTTACATTTTTAATTCCTATCTCAATTTCTGCACAAAAAAGTGAGTCTTTCATATATTCCTATTATTTTCAATTAGATTCAACAGACGTAAACCATTCGGGGGAAGACGTTATGCTTTTAGAAGTAAAAGGAGAAAAATCTATTTTTCATAGCGTTTATACATTAGAAGCTAATTTGTTTTATTTTGGGAACCAAGAACAAATTATGGTAAGCGGATTAGATCTTATAAACAACCCTAAGCCTCGATTGGAGTATGCCATACACGCTAATCTGAAAAATGATTCTCTTGAGATATTTCAGGATTACATCACCTACAAGTTCCAGTATTATGAACAGAACCCTGAAATTGTATGGAAAATTGAGAATGAACAAAAGCCCTATATGGATTATACTGTTCAAAAAGCGGCCACCACATTTAAAGGCAGAAAGTATATTGCTTGGTTTACACCAGAAATACCGATATCTTCAGGACCTTATAAATTCAAAGGATTACCCGGATTAATCGTAGAAATTTATGACCCCAAAAAAACCCATCATTTTAAATTAATTGAAGTAGGCAGTAAAATAAAAATTCCGGAAGATTATTTTAGGAATTATTCTATAATAACAAAAAAAGATTTTGAGGATTTCCTTCACCGCTACAGGACAGATATATATGGTGGACTTCCTGAAGGTAGTGTTAGGTTTTCTGAAGAAGATGAAAGAAGATTAAAAGAAAATATGGAAGAACGAAATAGGAAAAGAAATAACCCTATAGAATTAGAGGATTGATTTTCTTAATCTTTTGTGATATTGAAACCATTATTCATTTTTTTTCTAATTATTTTCTCGGTAAAGTCTTTTTCCCAGGTCATTATTTCAGGACAGGTTCTTTCTAAAGATTTAGAATCTGTTTCCCACGCAAATGTCACGATTACAGATTCTGTGGGTCTGATATTGGCTTATGACATTACCGACAAAAACGGGAAATTCAGCATAGCTTTGGACTCAGAATTAGCAACTTTGAAATTAAATGTTCGAGCTCTAAACTATTCCTTTCATTCAGAAATAATGGAAAATAAATCCCAAGAATTTGAAATCCATTTATTTCCTGAAATCACTGTTTTAAACGAAGCCGTAATCAAACAAAGACCTATCAGACAGAGGGGAGATACTATTAATTACGATGTTTCCGCTTTTCAAGAACAAAAAGACCGTGTAATCGCCGATGTTCTGAAAAAAATGCCAGGAATAGAGATTGAGCCCGGCGGCAGGATTCTCTATCAGGGGAATCCTATCAATAAATATTATATAGAAGGCATGGATTTACTCGAAGGAAAATACAGACTTGCCAACGATAACCTTCCTGCAGATGCGGTTTCACGTGTACAGATTCTGGAAAATCACCAACCCATCAAAATATTGGATAGTGTAGTGCATAGCAATCAAGCTGCGCTGAATATACGGTTAAAAAAGAATATTACCACCACTGGAACAGCCGAATTAGGTGCCGGCTTTACTCCTTTGCTCTGGAAAGCAAATCTTACACCTATGTTTTTTTCAAAACAACAGCAGATGATAGCTTCCTATCAGGGAAATAACATAGGAGAAGATGTTTCTTTGCAACTTCGGACTTTGACACTGTCAGACTTAATGAACCAGAGCGAAACACAGACTCACTATAATTGGCTAAGCGTATCAAATGCGTTAACTCCACCAATTCCGGAAAAAAGATGGCTGGACAATGAAGTCCACTTGGGAACGGTTAATTTTCTGACCAAATGGAAAAACGACTATGATTTTCGGGTAAATGCCGCTTATTATAACGATTACCAAAAACAACTTTCGAATTCTAAAACCACTTATTATTTTCCTTCCGATACGATTTCGATTGTAGAAAATCGAAGAAATTCGAAGTTGACCAATCATTTGAACACTAAATTTTCATTGCTCAAAAACAACAAATCCAATTATTTTCAAAACGTCCTGGAGTTCAAAGGAAATTGGGAAAACCAACATGGAATGCTCTATAATCTGACTGATTTAATTGATCAAAAAACCTATAAACCTTCGTATTCAATTTCCAATCGTTTTAACACCATTCTTCCAGTCGGAAAACAATTTATAACAGTTTCATCCCATATTTCTTACGAATCCAAACAAGAAAACTTAAGCATCGTTCCTGGTCAGTTTACAGAAATGCTCAGTGATTTAATTGAGACGTTTGAAAATCGACAAACGGTTGATTTTGAAAGATTTTATTTGGAAAACCATGTGGGAATCACCAAACAATTGGGTTATTTTACATTGGCTCCCAAAATAGGAAGTCAATTTATTGCTCAAAATTTCGATTCTCAATTAGGAAATCAGGACGGAGCCTTGGTCGGTGAATCTTTTCAAAATGATCTGAATTGGAAGCAATTTAAAAACTATTTTGATTTGAATGTACAATTCAAAAAAAGAAATTGGAAAGTCAGTTTAGATCTTCCCGTTCAATACTATTTGTTTGCCATTTCAGACCCAAATTTGGAGAAAATTTCTACCGAGAGGTTATTGGCCCTCCCCAGCCTGTCCATCGGTTATCAACCCAATTCTTTCTGGGTTATGAATCTGAACGCCAATCTTGACAATCAATTTGGTAACATTAACAATTTCTATTTTGGGTATTTATTGCAAAATTACAGGTCCTTGGAAAGAATCAACACCAGTATTCTCCCCCATACTTTTTCTCAAAATTACAGCGTTTCAGTCAACTATAAAAACCCTATCAAATCCTTGTTTGGTAGTTTGAATTATCGTTTTTCGAATTCAAAAAACAATTTAATTTACAACCAAACGATGGATGAAAACGGAAATTCTATTTTAGTAACAGAAGAAAATGACAATTCGTCAATTAACCATTCTGTTTCCGGAAAAATAAGTAAGTACTTTAGTGATATTCGTTCTACTGTTGGTTTCAATACAAATTATACGACACAAAAACAGGCACAAGTTTTCAATGGTGAGCTTATTTATTTTCGGAATTATGGATGGATCATGGGTGCTAAAATTAACACAAATCCTTGGGATTGGTTTTCTTTTGAATATGATGGAAAAGTCTTACTGAATCAAAATCAAATCAATAAGCATCCTGCCCATAAAATAAATTCTTTTCAACATTCATTTTCCCTCAACTTCTATCCTTTTGACAATCATTTCTTCCAATTTCGGACAGATTATTATAGAAATGACTTTAATTCAGATAAGCACGAAACAATATTTTCAGATCTGAAGTATCGATTTACATTTCCAAAAACCAAGATCGATTTGGAAGCGAGATGGACCAATATTTTTAGCCAAGATTATTTTACAACTGTATCGAATTCTTCCATCTATTATTCACAGCAAACCAGCAAACTCAGGCCTTCAGAATTCTTCTTGAGCATTAAATTCTCTTTTTAATTCCTGGTGTTGACTTCACCGTAACCCATCAAAACATCATAACGAACACCCCAAGGACGGTAATAAAATAAACCCTGGTATTGATTTTCGGTTTGCCAGAAACTTCCATTTACAGAGGAATAGCTGACAGCTTGGGTCGTTTTGTCTAAAACGGCGTACTGGTAATTATAATAGCCTTGCTTTAGCAAAACCATCACTTCCCAATAATTGGAGTCGGCCAATTTCAAACGGTATTCTGGCGAAAGTTGCCAATTATTAAAAGCTCCTACTACGTACAATTCTTTGGTTCCTCCGGCATCGTCAAATTCATCCAACGCAAAATGAACCCAAGTATAATCAGCCTGAGAGCCCGATAAATTCTGGTCCGACAAATTAACATTTCGGACATAAAAAGCCCCATTTACATCGGGTTCATCAAAATAGCCGAGGTTCCATTTCTGGAAATCGGGACGTAAAACCGTATGGTATAAATTTTCATCCTGAAATATCCTTTCCGTGCTCATCGCAGGAACATTAATGTTTTTGGTGTCAAACCATAAATATTCGCTGTTTCCTTCAAAAAGATGATTCTGATCGCGATAAGTTAGCTGACTGCTTTTGATAAAAGAAGGTTTTCTAATGGTGAGATTATCTTCCCAGTTTCCATTTTTCATAATGAAAAGCGTGGCGCCGTCGGGCGTTTCGGTCAGATTTTCTTGACCACTACTGACAATCACGTTCAGTCGCTGGTTCAAATTCCCCGTTCCGATTCCTCTTTCTGCCTGCATTCCGACTGTCACTTTCCGGTCTTCATAAAGTGCAAATCTTCTGGTAAAAACAGGATTATTTTCGTCGCGTGTATAAACTTTTATGGCATAATTCCCCGGCAATTTCAATCGCATATTCTGATTGGGAATCATCAACCGATAATTTGTATAATTCTGATATGTATTAAAAGAATTTCGGTAATCCCGAATGTAATCAGAACTATATCCGTCCAGAAATTCAGATTGAAAAACCCCCGAAGGCGTCCAATCGGCATTGTAATGTTCGATTTTATAATTGTATTCCTGAAATCCAGCGTCTAAATCATCAAAAGACAAAACCAGATATTCGCCGCTCAGTCTTATAACCGGTGTCTGGTCATTGGTTTGCGGATTAAACATCTGAACGGTTTTGATGTGATCCGGTGGATTGGCTTCAGAATAAGTTTGAGCTAATCCAAAACTCGAAATGCATAAGGCGAATAGAACAATACTTGACTTCATATTTTCAAATGTAGAAAATTGATTTGAATTTAAAAACAAAAGGCAGTTTCTGATCAAAACTGCCTTTTCATTTAATTATTGTTTTTTCTATTTTTTTATCAATTTATAGGAAACCAAACCTTTCTCAGTTTGGATTTTCAAGATATACATTCCTTTTGGTAATTGTGAAATGTTTTGCGAAGATTGATTGGAATTCAATTTTGAAACCTGGATCAACCGTCCTGCTACATCGTAGATTTCAACTGAATTGATTTTGTAATCCGATTGAATCATGAATTGAGTGGTGGCAGGGTTAGGGAAAATCGAAACGGAGCTCAATTCTACTTCTTTCGTACGCATGATTTCAAATGTCGTTACGGCTTCGTTGGTCGTAATCGGATAATTGTAATCAAAATAAATATCGGCATAGCTCATTACAGAATCTCCAATCTGCAATGATTCCAACGATTTGATGGAGAATAAAATATCACCTTCTTCATTTGGACCTAAATCAATTTCTTCAAAGAAAAATTCAGCTGTATTGTCCACTACTCTTGCTTGAACTTCATGCGAAGTATTTAATAACTGGAAACTGGAAACTTCATAATCCTCAGGATTAATAGGCATCGCCACTACAACTCTTTCAGCAGGAAAATTTCCTGTATTCTCAAAACGGATACGGTAATGCAATTCTTCACCAATCATTTCCGGAGCAACAGACTCACCCTGTAAACACGCAATATCGTTAGGGTCAAAAGAACCGACTACTTCTTGATTTAACTCAAAAGAATTATCATTAGGATTTTCGTCTTCACCAATGTCGATTTGTGCAGAAAATGGTAAGTTATCGCCAATATTTACCGGAGGAGTGTCGGTTGGAGAATTGACTTCAAAACTCAATACGATCGTCCTATTTTCAAAAGGATTTAGGTTTGAAAAATTGTAATTTAATAATCCCGAAGATTGATTGTTTGGTGTAACTGTACTATTCAGAAAATCCAATTTATCTTCATCGTATTCTAAACTTATGGTTCCCGAAACGGTTTGATTTCCTTTATTTCGGTACACCAAACGGTAGGATGCTTCAAATCCTGGGCGTGCAGGCACAAGTTGAGAGAAAATAATCTCTACATCAGGGTGGTTTCCGTTGGGTGAAATACAGAAATTTTGGGTTTGTGTACTACCATCCAAAAGAGGAAAATTTAAATTTGCATTTGCTGGAGAAATGATAAAATAATCTGGATTTTCTATGATTTCAGGAGTGAGTGTAAAATTGCCTTCAGGTACATAAAAAGTATATTCTCCTTCATTATTTGCAAAAGTATGTCCGGTTTCGGTTCCATCCGAGATGTTTATTTGCAAATGAGAATTTATAAATTCACTTCCTGCTTCACAATTACCGTTATTGTTAGAATCAAATATCACAGTTCCTTCTATGATATTATTTATCCCTCCTGGAGAATAGGAACAATAGGTTGAATAAAAAGACCCTTCAGGTAATTCTCCTTCAAATTCATCTAAATCAGATTCATCTAAACATACAAAACAATTTTCAGGAATTTCGTCACCAAATGGATTATGAAGGGAATATAATGTTACATAATTGTTGCCATTTTTAATGTTAAGATAAACTAAGTCATCATTCCCATTAATATTTAATCCTTCTAAAGCATAATTATTTGATAAATCAAGGGTTACTAAATCATTCAGAGCTATATTTAAGGAACGTAGCGAAATATTATCAGAGACATCAATACTGTCAAGAGAATTTCCTCTAAAATTAACAATTTCTAAATTTGTTAAGCCCGATAAATTTACATTTATTAAACTATTTAATCCCGCATCTATTTCTACAAGATTTGTAAAACCCGATAAATCTAAATTGTAAATATTATTAAAATAACAATTTAAATGTGTTAATTCGATTAATGATATTTCCTCAATAAAATCAGAATCCAGTTGTTGATTCCCACTGCAATCCAGTTTTCTGATGTTTTCAAATGAATTAATTCCTTCTAGTGAAGAAATATTAGAATCTGGAACTCTTAAATCATATACAACTAAAGCTTCTCCATCCTGTATTTCATTATCTCCATTCACATCAATAGTAATATTATTCCCATTAACATCTTTAGCAATATTATTTGAAGGACTTGCCTCCAACAACTTCGCCTTAAAATTCGGATCTGGAATATTTATGATTTGCGCCTGAAGTGTAAAAAAGAACAAAAGAAATAGAAGAGAATAGATTTTTTTCATGAGTAAAATTTAGATGAGCAAAAATAAACATTTCTACAATTTGAAATGTTAAATCTACCCTCTCACATCCTGAATTTCAGCGACTTTATCAAAAACCGATTTAGCGAAAGGACAAAGCGGTATGATTTTTAAATGATTGGCACGAGCAAAATCCACCGCTTCCATCACCATTTTTTTACCAACTCCCCGTCCGCCGAAATCAGGATTTACTTCGGTGTGGTCAATGATAAATTTATCTGTGCCTGCCCAGCTATAGGTCATCAGTCCGGCTTGGACTTCATTGTCCATTGCTCTGAAAAAACCTTTGTTTCCGTTATTTATGCGTTCGATTTTCATAATTTTTGAATTTCTCCGTTAAAGTTAGCCAATTCATCACAAACTGAAGTCTTTTTGGCTTTATATTAATTCGGATTGAATTTCAATTTGACTGGTCAGCATCCGATGAACCGGACATTTCCCGGAAATTTCATATAATTTCTGCCTCTGGGCTTCGTCAAGATTTCCTACAAAACTGATTTTCTTGGTAAAACTGGTCTGGGTAAATTTCAAATCCCGCTCAAAATCTACTTCTACAATGGCTTCTTCCAAATCCCATCCTTTTCGGTCGGCATACATTTTCATTGTGATAGAACTGCAAGAAGCAAGTGCCGCCGCAAGTAATTCGCCCGGCGTCGGCCCTAAATCTTTTCCTCCCACAGAAATAGGCTCATCCACTATGAAATGATGTGGATCGGTTCTGATTTCCGTTCTGTAATTTTCCTGTTTTGTAACTGCAATTGTTTTGACCATTAGGCTTTGGGTTTTAAATTTTTATACGCATCGGGCATAGGAACATATCCGTCATCACCGGGAACCAAAGGAAATTTATGGTTCATCCAGTCTTGTTTGGCTTGTTCAATTCTTTCCACTCGACTCGAAACGAAATTCCAGAAAATATAACGCGGCTCCGCAAAGGGCTCACCTCCAAAAATATAAACAGTTGTACCGGGCGCCATCTCAAATTCGCAAAGCTTGGTATCTTTGGCAATCAAAATATGTTTGGGTTCGTAACGGTTTCCACTATCTTCAATACTTCCTTCCAAAATGTACAAAGCACTTTCGCCATAGAGTTCGTGACCGATTTTTACTTTCCCTCCCTGTTCCGATTTTATTTCGATGAAATATAATTTACTGTAAACCGGAACCGCGGATTTATGTCCGAGTGCTTCTCCCGCAATCAGTTTGAAGTGCATACCATCCTGCTCCCAAGCAGGGAGCTGAGAAGCATCCAAATGATGAAATTCGGGATCCATTTCTTCCAGCTCTTTGGGCAAAGCCACCCAAATCTGTAAACCGTGAAGATGCTTATCGGTCGTACGCAGATATTCGGGCGTTCTTTCTGAATGCACCACTCCTTTTCCGGCCGTCATCCAGTTCACAGCTCCCGGCTCAATGACAATGTCAGAACCGATGCTGTCCTTGTGCGTAATAGCGCCTTCAAACAAAAAAGTCAAGGTAGATAATCCAATGTGCGGATGCGGGGCTACATCCAGATTTTCATGGTCTTTCAAGGCTGCCGGTCCCATGTGGTCGATAAATGCAAAAGGCCCTACCGTTCTTTTTTCCCGAAAGGGAAGCAGTCTGCCTACGAGAAAGTTGCCAATATCCGCCGCTCTTTCTTCTATAATTAATCCAACATTAGACATTTCCAATTAAATTTTAATTCCCGATTAAATTAGTCAAAATAGCTGAATTAAACTCAATATTAAGATTTAAAATTCTTCGTCCAGATACCCAAACTTGCCTGAATTATAATCGTGAAAAGCATCCCAAATTTCCTGTCGGGTGTTCATCACAAACGGTCCGTGTGCCATGATCGGTTCGTGAAGCGGCTGTCCGCTCAAAATCAAAACCACCGAATTCTCAATTGCTTCCATTTTAAATTCCTCACCTTGATTCTTAAACAATACAAAATGATCTGCTGTCACTAATTCGGATTCATTGACTTTGATTTTTCCTTCGATTACCAATATTCCGGTGTTGAATTCCGCCGGAAAATTAAATTCTGCATTTCCTCCTTGATTCAGTTTTGCATTGAAAACATTTACCGGCGAAAATGTGCTTGCCGAACCTTTTGTTCCCTGAAATTCTCCAGCGATTATTTCTACTATTCCGAATCCGTTTTCAAGCTGAACTTTGGAAATCTGTTCATTTTTAAGCGGCTGGTATTTAGGCTTGGTCATTTTGTCTTTGCGAGGAAGATTGACCCAAAGCTGAACCATCTGAAAATCACCTCCTTGTTTCGAAAATTCTTCCTCATGAAATTCCTTGTGCAAAATCCCTGAACCGGCTGTCATCCATTGCACATCGCCCTGCCCGATTACGCCACCACCACCCGCACTGTCATTGTGGGCAATTTTACCGTGATACACAATGGTCACGGTTTCAAATCCGCGATGAGGATGAACACCTACGCCTCGGATTTTATCGGTCGGAGGGAAATTATGTTTTGAATTGTAATCCAGCACCAGAAACGGATCCATGCGTTCCATAGTCAATTCTGGAAGTCCCGGAATAAAATTATGCATTCGGAATCCATCGCCGACCATGTGAACTTCTGGCGGCGAAAAAACCCATTCTATATCTTTTGTTTCCATATCATCTGATTTTGACACAAAATTAGTTCTCCGGGAAATTCTGTGCATTGATATGTGATAAGAAGGAATTAGTCCGGGCGAAAGTTTTTACGAGCAAGTTCCTTGCGTACGCGACTGAGTGATTCGGGTGTGATACCGAGATAGGAAGCCGTCATCCATTGGGGAACACGAAGTAGAATGTCCGGATAAAGTTTAATGAAATCCATATAACGAACTTCAGCCGAAGCACTGATCAGCAAATTGATTCTTTTGTGTAAATGCCGAATGTGGTTGTTGAGCGCCAGCATATTGAACCGCTGAAAACTCGGACTCATTTCTGATAATTTTTCAAAAAATCCGGTTTCAATCAATATGATTTCCGAATCTTCTACTGCCTCAATATATTGTTCCGAAACACCATCAAAAAGAACACTCGACCGGTCTGAAATCAGCCAGTTTTCCGGTGCGAACTGTAAGATATGTTCCTTACCACCATCGTCCAGCGTGTAGGCACGAAGCAATCCTTTGGCCACAAAAAAGGTATGGTTGCAACTATCCCCGGGACTGAGGATAATTTCGTTTTTGTTTACCAACTTCCGTAGAAGTTCGGCTTCCATTAATTTTTCCATTTCGGGCGTGATTTCCACTAATTTTTCACGGAAATACTGTTTGAGTTCTTCGAGCATTCAACAAATTTAGCTTTAATTTTAGTAAGATTTTCAATCTCTCAGAATTAAATCTGAAGAATTAAAAAAACCTTGCTAATCCGAAAATCAGCAAGGTTTAAAACATTATCGCTATTTTTTTTAATCCTTCAAAACAGAACGTGAAATCACTATTTTCTGGATTTCGGAAGTTCCTTCATAAATCTGGGTAATTTTGGCATCGCGCATCAGACGTTCTACGTGATATTCTTTTACATATCCGTATCCGCCGTGAACCTGAACCGCTTCAACCGTAACATCCATCGCGGTTTTGGAAGCAAATAATTTGGCCATTGCACCTTCTTTATCGAAATTCTGACCCTGATCTTTCAACCAGGCTGCGTGCAAACAAAGATGTCTTGCTGCATCAATATTAGTTGCCATATCGGCCAGTTTGAATGCAATTGCCTGATGTTGCGAAATTTCCTTTCCGAATGCTTTTCTTTCTTTCGAATATTTCAATGCCAATTCGTAAGCACCGCTCGCAATTCCAAGCGCCTGAGAAGCAATTCCAATTCGACCGCCCGATAAAGTTTTCATCGCAAAAGTAAATCCGAATCCGTCGTCGCCGATTCTGTTTTCCTTTGGGATTTTCACATCGGTAAACATCAGCGAATGCGTATCAGAACCACGAATTCCTAATTTATTTTCTTTTGGTCCGATTTGAAATCCTTCCATTCCTTTCTCAACGATAAGACAGTTGATTCCTTTGTGTCCTTTTTCAACGTCGGTTTGTGCCATTACCAAATAAACAGAAGCAGAATTACCATTTGTAATCCAGTTTTTGGTTCCGTTCAGTAAATAATAATCGCCTTTGTCCTCAGCAGTAGTTCTTTGTGAAGTCGCGTCTGAACCAGCTTCCGGTTCCGATAAGCAAAAAGCTCCGATTTGTTCACCGGTTGCTAACTTTGTTAAATATTTCTGTTTTTGCTCTTCCGTCCCGAATTTTTCCAATCCCCAGCAAACAAGCGAGTTATTTACCGACATCACAACCGATGCTGATGCGTCCACTTTGGAAATTTCTTCCATTGCCAAAACATAGGAAATCGTGTCAAGTCCGGCTCCGCCGTATTTAGGATCGACCATCATTCCAAGAAAACCAAGTTCTCCCATTTTTTTGATTTGTTCGGCTGGAAATTTCTGATGTTCGTCACGCTCAATCACGCCCGGTAATAATTCATTTTGTGCAAAATCTCTCGCCGCCTGGCGTATCATTAATTGTTCTTCTGTTAATTGGAAATCCATTTTGTTTGTTTTAGAAGCCCAAATATAAGATTTATCCAAAAAGTAAAAAATATCGGCTGATTTTCTTTTATTTCAAAGAATCGCTAAACAAATGGAAGTTTTCTTTAAACAAAGTCACGACTTCATTCAGATAAGGGAGAATTTTACTTCCGGAAATTGTTTCTGGATCAACTAATGTCCCAAAAAAAGGTAAAATATAATAAATCAAAGCACTTAACATCAAAACGTTGAGCAACATACCGAATACAGCGCCACCTAACCGATTGAAAATACCCAGACCTATGGTATGCGTGATTCCGTGGAGAATCTTTCCAACCAGTTTTACCGCAAAATAGATCAGGACAATGGTGACGATGAGCGAAATAAAATAAATCAGTTCAGAAGGAATCGATTCAATATTTTTGACGAAAGATTCGGTAATTCCAGAGAATTTGAATCCGATCCAGATAGCAACTCCAATCGCCAGAAATCCTAAAATTGCTTTGATAAGACCTTTCTGATAACCCCAGATAATCCCGGAAGCAAGAATGAATACAAAAAACCAATCGATGTAATTCATCAGTGTGTCACCAAATGTTTTTCACTGATTTTTCTCAAAACGCCGACCAATGTGTCCACGTCTTCCTTCGTATTATAACAACTGAATGAAACACGAACCGGTGTGGTGGATTCAATCTCTTCCGGTGTAAGAATGGACTCAATCACTGCCGAAACTTTCGAAGCACCCGAGCTACAGGCACTTCCCTGCGAAACGGCAATTCCTTTCAATTCGAGTTCAAATCCAATCAAGGCATCTTTAAACGGAAGCCGGATGTTCAATACGGTATATAAACTTTTGTCGAGATCTGCTGAAAGTCCATTGAAATCAACTCCGGGAATATTTTCGCGAAGCTGCTCAATGGTATATTTTTTTAAATCTTCAATATGAATTTTATGTTTATCCAGATCCTGAATGGCCATTTCAAATGCTTTGGACAAACCTACCACTCCATAAACATTTTCAGTCCCTGAGCGCAATCCACGTTCTTGTCCACCACCTGTAATTTGTGGTCGCAATCCTGTTGATTTTTTAATAAACGCAAAACCAATTCCCTTGGGACCATGCAATTTATGTGCGCTGCAAGAGGCAAAATCAACTTTAAGTTCAGTAAGATCCATCGGATAATGCCCTAAAGTCTGAACCGTGTCTGTATGAAACAAAGCTCCTGCTTCTTCGCATAATTCCTGAATTCGCTGAACGTCAAGTAAGTTTCCGATTTCATTGTTTGCATGCATCAGCGTCACAAGCGTTTTTTTGTCGGACGATTTTAATTTCTCTTCAAAATCTTCATAATCGATTGAACCATTTTTATCCGTATTGACCTTGACAATTTCAACTTTGCGGCACTCGCCCATTTCTGCGCTGGTTTCTTTTACGCATTTGTGCTCAAGATCAGATGTAATAATTCTTCTAACGCCTAGATAATCAACACAAGAACGGATGATAAGGTTATTGGATTCGGTTCCGCAGGAAGTAAAGACAATTTCAGAAGGTGCAACATTCAGAGCTCCAGCAATTTTTTTCCTGGAAAGCTCCATCCTGGCTTTGGCTTCGCGTCCAAACACATGAGTGGAAGAAGGGTTTCCGTAAATATTTTTCATACAATCGGCCATTTCATCAATGACTTCGGGGTGCATGGGCGTGGTTGCCGCATTATCCAAATATACTTTTCGCATCTTCTGTGTTGTTATTTTTTCGTTTTAAATTCAACAACCGGACTTTCCGTTTTCTTCACCACCACAATCATCAAAGGACTGGTAATGGCCATGGTTGCCATACCTTCCGGTGCCGTTGCTGTATAGAAAATTTCCGTTTTATTGCCGGATTGATCAACTGAAGTAATCTCATAAGTTGCCCCGCCACTGTTTTGGCTTCTGAAATGTTGAACTACAACCATTTTGGATGAGAAATCAACTTCAGGAACTATTGTGAAATCTGAATATAAATTGACCGCTTCGTTCCAGAATTTTTTAAATCCTTCCAAATCTGTAATAACTTCGGTTTTTTCCTCACCGCTTCCGCCATATTCAGAAAGATACAAGACTTCAAAATCCTTCATTTTATCTGTATTTGAGGAAGTTACTTGAGAGTTATTACAGGAGATTGCCAACAGCAAAGATCCAAAACAAAAAACCAGATTTTTCATTTTGACTAATTTTAATTCAAATTTAAAGAAATAATTTGGGACGAAATCAGAATCTCACAAAAATCATCTGTGAAGTAACTCTGAAGACATATTTTAAAGAATTAATCCTGAAGAAATTTAAAACGCATCAAATCGGAAGTCATAAAGCGCCATTCAGGTGTAAGGAGCTCGCCTTCTTTCAAATGATACCAAGGACTTATGTCTTCACGATTGGGATTTGCCAAAATTTGAATTTCCTGAGCAGGTTGAAATCCTTGCGCCAATAAAAACAATTTTTCACCTCTGATATTTTGTACCAAATCCACTACAATTACGGCATGTCCGTTGGGTTGTGTATTCTGAACAAAAATATCACCCACCTTGATTTCGTCTAATTTTACAGGTTTCAAATCGGCACAAAAACTTGGAGTAGAAACTCTTTCCATTACAAAATCCATGTACTGATTAAATTTCGCACGTGAATGATCTCCATTTGCAAAATCTGTAAAACTTAATTTTTGTTTATCAGCATGAAAGACTATTTTTTCATAATCTTTCATTTGAAATAAATATTCAGAAATCAGGCGCATTACCGAATCGGTAGAGGTTTGAAGGTTTTTGTCGGAAATAGGCATATCCACGACAGAGACATAAACATTGTTGTTGGGTTTGGTTTTTCCGTTGTAAAACTGAACAAGTGTTCCTTCAGGTTTTAAAGATAAGGTTCTAAGATAATCCCCAAAAGTATTGGATGAAACAGCTACTCTACTGTATCCCAAAGGTGCGTCAAACCTCTCCAACACCGTCTTTCCATAATCATTGATCAGCGGACTACCTTCAACCAAACCCATGGAGTTCGAATAAAGTACACTTTCTTGATTCAACGTATTACATGAAATGATTGATAGTAAAGTAAATATAAAAATACCCTTTTTCATCTGTGAATGTTTCCGATTCGCTTATGGAACACAAACAGAGCAAAAACTATTCCAACCTGCGTTCTTACAATAGAAAAGGCCGTAACGTTTTGAGATTACGGCCTTTTGATTTAAAATGGAGGATTTACGACTCGCAGCTGCTACAGGAAACCAAATTGGTTACCATTTCTTTTGACACACTTTGGCTGCGTTGATAATACAATGTTTTTACGCCTAATTTCCAAGCTTCAATCATCAGATTATTTACATCTTTGATAGGCAGTTCAGACGGAATGTTCAGGTTCAAGCTTTGTGCCTGATCTACAAATTTCTGACGTATGGACGCCTGCTGTATGATTTCCAACTGACTGATTTCACGGAAGGTTTTAAATACTGCTTTTTCATGATCCGTAAGTCCATTAAGTCCTTGAACGCTTCCCTGGTTCAGCATGATGTTTCTCCAAGTATCTTCATTGTCCATACCTTTTTCTTCGAGAAGTTTCGCCAAGTATTTGTTCTTACGCATAAAGTTTCCTTTGGACAATCCGGCTTTATAATAATTGGACGCAAATGGCTCAATTCCGGGCGAAGTCTGACCTAAAATCGCTGAAGATGAAGTCGTTGGAGCAATGGCCATTGTCGTCGTATTTCTGATTCCATATTCTTTCAGTAATTCCGGCTCACCATAAATTCTGGCAAGATCCTGGGTCGCTTTATCAGCTTTTTCTTTGATGTTTTTAAATATTTCAGAAGTCAGCATTTTGGCTTCCAATCCCTCAAATGGAATCATATTTTTCTGCAAATAAGAATGCCATCCCAAAACGCCCAATCCTAGCGCACGGTGACGTTTCGCAAAACGGTTGGCTGAAGCTAAATAATGGTTTCCTTCTGTTTTTTCAATAAATTCCTGAAGTACGGCATCCAAAAAGAATATGGCAAGCTTAACCGCTTCGGTGTCTTTCCATTCATCGTATAATTCTAAGTTCATGGAAGACAAACAGCAAATGAAAGATTCGTCTTCACTCGATGGAAGCATGATTTCCGAGCAAAGATTACTTCCATAAATTCGCATATTTAAATCTTTGTAAACCTGGGGTTTGTTGCGGTTGATATTGTCTGAGAAGAAAATATAAGGCAAGCCTTTTTGTTGACGGCTTTCCAGCACTTTTGCCCAAACCTGACGTTTTTCCACATCTCCGTCAATCATTTCCTGCATCCAGTAATCCGGCACACAAACACCTGTAAAAAGGTTTTGAATGGGGTTTCCGATATTTTTAATTTTTAGGAATTCTTCAATATCGGCATGGTCAATATCAAGATAAGCAGCAAAAGCACCTCTTCTTACGCCTCCCTGTGAGATAGTGTCCATCGCCGTATCAAACAACTTCATAAAACTTACGGCTCCACTACTTTTCCCATTGTCGGTCACTGCACTTCCACGCTCTCTCAGCGAACCGAAATAGCCGGAAGTTCCACCACCGATTTTGGTTTGCATGATTACTTCGCCAAGTTTGTGGGTGATTCCTTCGATGCTGTCGGGAATGAAAACATTGAAACAAGAGATAGGCAAACCTCGCTGGGTTCCCATATTGGCCCATATCGGAGAACTCAAACTCATCCATCCGCGTTCGATCATTTCTTTAAATGGTTCGATCAGTTCGGGTTTATACAAACGTTTGGCTGCTGCCGTTGCTACGCGTTCGATGGCTCCTTCTACGGTTTCCCCTTTCAGAAGGTATCCGCGGTTCAGAATTTGCTCACTTTCCTCATTTTTCCACCAGAGTTTTTCCATCATCTCTGGTTGCAATGACGTTTGCATAGGGAGTTCGTTGTTGTTTGCTTCCATATTTCTTGATATTTAGTAAATTAATTAGAATAAATCGTTTGCCGTAATGGGCTTGTCGTGTTTGGTGTAGTCTGTAGGACGTTTTGCAAAGAAATCGTCCATACTATTGGCAAAAACTTCTTCTTCAAACCAAGCCATCGGTTTGAAATATTCGTCGGTAACGTCATAAATCGTTTTCAATCCGATTTTTTTCATGCTGTCATCCACTCTGAATTTCATAAAATTCAACAAGTCCTTTTTGTTTACCGTTTCAATTTCGCCTTCACTGAAAATCCAATCCAGTATTTTTCCTTCGATTTCAATTGAATGTTCAACGGTTTCACGAATGTACTGAGTGGTTTCTTCGTCAAAGAAATCAGGGAATTCTTCACGGATTTTGTTTACGATATAAATTCCGGCGTTTGCGTGAATTTGTTCGTCAATTGAGGTCCAGGCAATGATGTTGCTCACATTTTTCATGTATCCTTTGAATTTTGTAAAGGACAAAATGATGGCAAACTGACTGAACAAGGATACGTTTTCGATTAAAATTGAGAACAAAATCAGAGATACCACATATTTCTTACGATCCTGCGAACGGGCATCTTTCAAAGCTGCCGACAGATAATCAATTCGCTCACGGACAACCGGTACATCCAATAATTTTTCAAACTCGTCATTATAACCCAGAACCTCAAGAAGCCTTGAATAGGCTTCTGAATGACGGAACTCACATTCGGCAAATGTAGCGCCCAGTCCGTTGAATTCCGGTTTAGGAAAATGTTCATAGATATCTCCCCAAAAGGTTTTAACCGCAACTTCGATTTGTGCAATAGCAAGCAAACTGTTTTTGATAGCAGTCCTTTCCGCAGCATTCAAGTGGGAATGAAAATCCTGGGTATCGGCTGTAAAGTCAACTTCACTATGAACCCAAAAAGATTTATTGATCGCATCTGTAAACTGAAAAATGCCGGGATATTCAAACGGCTTGTAATTGATTCTTCTGTCAAATATAGACATAAGGCAAACAAATTTTAGTGTTAATTAAACCTACTCTCTTTTCCAAATCGCCTTCAAAATTGAAGTGTCGAATTTATAGATTCAGTTATCAAAAACTGAATCACTTCACATTCAAAACCTTAACTAATTTTGCTTAGGGCACTTTGGTATTTTCAAAATTATAATTTACAAATTATGAAACCACAGGGTTTAGCGAAAAGTAATTAAAAGGTTATCAACATGGAATTAAGTAAATGATAATCAAGCTATTAACGCGAGAGGTTTTTATTGAAATTTTGACCAAAAATCGGCTAAAACTTTTTACAGCAAAGCGTTACAAGCTGACTTTCGTCATGCAAAATCCCGGACACTTCGAGTACCTCAGTGTCCGGGATTTTGTGAATAAGTTTCTCTTATTTATCTGGCTACATTTACTGCTCTTGTTTCGCGAATTACGGTAACGCGAACTTGCCCCGGATAAGTTAATTCGTTTTGAATTTTATCGGTAATAAGGAATGAAAGTTCCGAAGCTTTTGCATCATCAACTTTATCACTTTCAACCATCACACGTAATTCACGTCCCGCCTGAATGGCAAAAGCTTTTTCTACTCCGTCAAAACTCAAAGCGGTTGTCTCCAAATCTTTCAAACGCTGAATATAAGATTCCACAACCTGCCTTCTGGCACCTGGTCTGGCACCACTGATGGCATCTGCAACCTGAACGATGGGTGAAATCAAAGAAGTCATTTCAATCTCATCGTGGTGCGCTCCAATTGCATTGATAACATCCGGGTGCTCACCATATTTCTCAGCCCATTGCATCCCCAGAATCGCGTGAGGCAATTCTGATTCCTGATCCGGAACTTTCCCTATGTCGTGCAACAACCCCGCACGTTTGGCGAGTTTGGGATTTAGCCCAAGTTCAGCTGCTAAAGTTCCCGCCAGATGCGCCACTTCACGTGAGTGCTGCAAAAGGTTTTGTCCGTAAGAAGAACGGTACTTCATTCGCCCGACAATTTTTACCAAATCTTTGTGCAATCCGTGGATTCCTAAATCCAATATTGTTTTCTTACCTACTTCGAGTATTTCATCTTCAATCTGTTTGGTCGTTTTGGCTACCACTTCTTCGATTCTCGCCGGATGAATTCGTCCGTCGGTTACCAATCTGTGCAACGACAATCTCGCGATTTCACGACGAACCGGATCAAAGCATGAAAGAATAATAGCTTCCGGCGTATCATCCACAATAACCTCAACGCCCGTTGCTGCCTCAATGGCACGAATGTTACGCCCTTCACGGCCTATGATTCTTCCTTTTACCTCATCTGACTCAATATTGAAAACAGAAACCGCATTTTCCACTGCTTGTTCTGTACCAATTCTCTGAATCGATTGAATGATGATTTTACGTGCTTCGTTTTTGGCGTTAAGCTCTGCCTCGGTCATTATTTCCTGAATGTGGGACTGCGCTTTGCTTCTTGCTTCATCTTTCAGCGTTTCCATAAGTTCTGCCTTGGCTTCATCTGCGGTATAATTTGCCACCTTTTCCAAAACCTCAACTTGTTTTTTATGCATTGCATCCACTTCCTTTTGCCTCAGATTGAGCTTATCCTGACGTGACTGAAGGTTACTGGATTCATTTTTCAATAAATCTCTTTGTCGTTGTAATTCAGAAAGATCCAATTTTAACTTTTCTTCTCTTTCTTTAAGTCTGGATTCAGACTCTGTAAATTTTCTTTCTCTTTGGTTGATTGCTTCTTCGTGAGCAGATTTCAGTTCAAGGAATTTTTCTTTGGCTTGAAAGATTTTTTCTTTCTTGATAGCTTCCCCTTCTTTTTCCGCGTCACTTACTAGTTCATCGGCTTTTCGTTTGGCATTGTCCACCAAAATCTGGTTTTCCTTGTCAACAGATTTTTTAGCCAGAAAATAACTTATCACCGCTCCTATAGCGAGCCCCGCAATTCCAACAATTATAGTCGTAGTATCCATTTTATATCAATTTTAGGTCATAAAAAATCCCACATTAGTTAAAGTAAGTTTTGAGTAAACTCCTGAAAAACAGGATTTGGGCTATTTCGCCAGTCAATAATCCGCTGTCAAATAAATTTGAACAACTTGCGTTGTTGCGGCCCGCTTTCCGGACAACTTTCACCCGGTAACAAAACTAGTGTTGAGTTTACCAAAATGTTAGAACTAATGTGGGATAATATTTTTACTGCATTTAAGCAGCTGAACGTCTTTCTATTGTATTTTATCCAATTCTTTATCTATGAATTCTGTTAATTGAGCCAGCTTATCATTCATCTCAGCATCGTTTCCTGAGCCGGCTTGTTTCATCAAATTATACTTGGAAGCCATTTGCAGAGCTACCATTGAGATAGCGTCCTGTTTGTCGGTAACCGCATAGCGTTCCTCAAATTCCTGAATCAGCTTATTAATTTCTTTTCCGGCATTTCGCACCGCTTCTTCCTCATCTGCATTGATTGATAAAGGATACTGTCTTCCTGCTATGTTTATTTTCACCTTCAGCGTACTCATCCTTTTTCGTTTTTAACCTGAGCAATACAAACATCCAGTTCTTTTATAAGTTTGTTTACCCTGAGTTTCATCAATCTTCTGTGTTCATCATCTCCCAGCATCGCATTTGCTACTTTTAACCTATCATTATCATCTTTTAATTTTAATGCTTCTGAACGTGATAATTTCAGGTTTTCTTTCAATGCTCCTACTTCTTCTTCCAGCGACTCCTTTTCTTTTTTAATATCTTTATAAGCACCTACCAGTTGATAGAGCTTTTGTTCAAGTTTTATGAAATTTGATTCATTTTGATTCATTTGATAAGAGAACTTTGTCCTAACTTATTTAACGCAAAGGTAACTTTTTTTACATTAGTTTAAAAGTGAATTGGACTTTAATTTCAGCTTCTCTCCAAATTTACTTTACTTTAAATTTATATTTTTGTCCAAAATTTAATCTGAATGAAGAAGTTAAATGCTCTGTTGTGTGGTTTAATTTTTTTTAGTGCCTGCGCCCAAGACCTGCCTAAACAAAACACTCCCAAAGTCGAATATCCAAAAGGTGAATTTCGCAATCCGCTCGGAATCACAAATTATCTTTCGGGGAATTTTGCCGAACTCCGTAACAATCATTTCCATAGCGGAATCGACATCAAAACCAACCAAAAAGAAGGCTATAATATTTACGCTGTAGGCGAAGGATACATTTCCCGGATCAATGTTTCACCACGCGGATACGGAAATGCACTTTACATTGACCATCCAAACGGTTATACCACCGTTTATGCCCATTTGCAGAAATTTAATTCGGAAATCGAAGCTTACGTAAGGGATTATCAGTACAAAAATGAAACTTTTGCTGTGGAAATTTATCCCAAAAAAAATGAACTAAAAGTTTCAAAAGACGACATCATTGCGCTTTCCGGTAATTCCGGTGGATCTGGTGGCCCGCACCTTCATTTTGAAATTCGTGATACCAAAACCGAAGAACCGCTTAATCCTTTTTTGTTTGGATTTGACATTCCCGACACCAGCGCACCGATGATCAACGGCACTTATATTTATCCGATTAATGGAAATGTGAACGGCAAAACTTCTCGTCAGGTTGTTTCTTCCGGAACCACAGTTTCCGCTTCAGGAAAGGTCGGACTGGGAATCAAAGCCTACGACAAACACAACGGAGCTGAAAACATGAACGGAATTTTTCAAATCAATGTTTTCGTCGATGAACAACCCTATTATACTTATACCGCCGAAAGACTGAATTTTGACTGGACCCGCGCCATTAATTGTCTTGTGGATTATGAAGACCGGGTAAAAAACAACAGTTGGGTTTATCAGTTATTCCGAAAAGACGGTGACCCGATTCAGATGTATTCCAATGTTCAGAATAACGGCATCATCAATCTGGAAGAAGGAAAAACCTATGACATCCGAATTGAAGTTCGGGATTATGCGGGCAATAAAAGAGAATCCAAATTCAAAATTGCGGGAAAAACTCCTCCGGCCGAAAAACCGGTCGATGAAAACGCGATCCTATTTAATTGGGACAAAGAAAATTATTTTAAAGCAGAAGGAATTGAAATCTCAATGCCCAAAGGCGTGATTTATGAAGATTTGAATTTCAAGTACAGAAAATCTGACAACGGCAAACATTGGGTTCACGACTGGAATATTCCGGTTCATAAATATTATACAATTGCCCTCGAACCGGTGGGTGTTCCTACGGCTCAGCTCGACAAAGCGATTATCATCCGCGAATACCAATACCGTGGCGCCTGGAGAAAAGAATTTATCACTGCCGAATACCGAAACGGAAAAGTGATAGGCGAAACCAGAGATTTCGGTGTTTTTTCTGTAGGGATTGACAATACGAAACCTTCAATAAATCCCGTTAATATCAAAGAAAATAGTACATTTACAGGCTCCAAAGGAGTAATCCGTTTTACCATAAGCGACTCGGAGTCAGGAATTGAAGACTTTGCGGCTTATGTGAACGGAAAATGGATTCTGACAAATTATGACCAGAAAACAAAATCTCTGACCATTGATTTAAACAAAGAAGGAATCGCCAACGGAAAACATCAATTAGAATTAAAAGTTTGGGATGAAAAAAACAACACTGCAACCTACACCGTCAATTTCAATAAGAATTAATTTTCTTGTAATTTTCTTATTAATTGCCGGGTTTACCTATGCCCAACAGGCTACTTTCAAAGGAAAAGTTTTTGACGAATATCAACTTCCGCTGATGGATGTTTCGGTTTCTGACGGAACACAAACCGTTTATACAGATGGCGATGGAAATTTCTCCATCGAAATTACAGCCGGAACCAATGTTTCCATTCAATTTGAACAGGAAGGCAAATCAACCTTTACCGAAACCGTTAATATTTCGGAAGGCGAAACCTTGGAAAAATACATCATTCTCGCTACAAGTGTTCAACTAGAAGGCGCCGTGATTTTCCAGCGAGTGACCGAAAAGCCATTGAACAGTATTTCGCTTGATCCGGCGGCAATGGAAACTTCCATCGGGATGACAGGTGGTGTTGCAGAGATGTTGGGAAGCTTACCTTCGGTAAGTATCGGATCGGAATTGACTTCTCAATACCGCGTTCGGGGTGGAAACTTTGACGAAAACTTGATTTATGTAAACGGAATCGAAATCTACAAACCTCAACTCATTCGTTCGGGCGAACAAGAAGGTTTGGGATTTGTAAATCCGGCTATGACCGATGCCGTGAATTTCTCAGCCGGAGGTTGGGAAGCCAAATACGGCGATAAAATGTCGAGCGTTCTGGACATTATTTACAAACGTCCGAAAGAATTCGAAGCGACTTTGGAAGCGAGTTTAATGGGCGGAAGCCTGACTTTGGGAACCGGCTCGAAAGACCGTAAATTCTCAGGAATTGTAGGCGCACGTTATCAAAATAGAAATTTAGTACTCAATACATTGGACGGAGAAAGTGATTTCAATCCGGTTTATTATGATGTTCAGGCGAATTTGAATTATAAATTTAATTCGAAATGGGAAGTTTCCTTTTTGGGAGCGATGACCGAAAGTAAATTTGAACTTGTACCGAAAAATCGTGATACCAAATTCGGAACTTTGGATACTCCGATGAGCCTTACCGTTTTCTATGACGGAAACGAAGAAGACCGTTTTGCAACCGAATCGGCTTCACTTACCTTACGTCATACACCGAATTCCAAACTGGATTTGATTGTGGACGCTTTTGCTTTTCATTCCAAAGAGCGTGAATATTTTGACATTCACGGCGCTTATTTGTTGAACGAATTGGACGGCGAAGGAAATGTAATGACCACTTATGACATCGGGAGTCAAATTGATCACGCACGAAACAATTTTGATGCTTTGGTCATCGGTGCGCAACATCGAGGGCGATATAAATTGGACGTTAATACGGACATAGAATGGGGCGTGAAATACCAACGCGAGGACATTCGGGATTTATTGAGCGAATGGCAATACCTGGATTCTACGGGATATTCCATCCCCAATAATTATTATCCCGGAGTTTTAGATGAATCAGATTTGATGCTCAACTATCAAGTTAACGCCAGAAATGAATTGGCCTCCAATCGTTTTTCGGGTTATGCGCAATACACCAAAAAGTTTTTCTGGGGCGGCTCAAAAGTTCTCGTAAACGGTGGCGTTCGGGCGACGTATTGGGATTTCAATGAAGAATTCAATATTTCACCCAGAGCCCAGATCGCGGTTAAACCGGATTGGGATTCAGAAATGACCTTCAGATTCAACACCGGACTTTATTATCAACCGCCTTTCTATCGTGAGGTACGAAGACTGGACGGTTCTTTGAACAACGAAGTAAAAGCCCAGCAATCCATTCATTTTATATTGGGACATGATTACGAATTCAAAATGTGGAACAGTCCGTTTAAACTGACCACAGAAGCTTATTATAAAATGTTCAACGATCTGAATCCTTATTTTGTGGACAATGTTCGCATCCGTTACACGGCTGACAACAATGCCAAAGGTTATGGCTACGGAGTCGATATGCGCCTGTTCGGCGAATTTGTTCCCGGCGTGGATTCCTGGTTGAGTTTGTCCTATGCGAGAGCGTTTCAAAACATAGACGACCGAGGAAACATTCCATTGCCAACCGATCCGCGATTCAAAGCTTCGATTTTCTTCCAGGATTATATGCCGATTTTACCTTCATTCAAGGTCAATGTAAATCTGGTGTACGCTTCGGGATTGCCAAACGGAGCACCGCCTTTGACCGATCCTTATGATTATCAAAATTATCTGACGGATTACAAACGTGTGGACATTGGCTTCATCAAAGAATTCATCAATCAAAACGAATTGAAAGCAAGCGGAGATTTCTGGAGAAATTTCAAAGAATTGTCCTTGGGTATAGATTTGTTCAATATTTTTGACATCCGAAACGAAATCTCCAATACTTGGGTGCGCGACGTAAACAGCTCGATGATTTATGGCGTTCCCAACCGATTGACCGGAAGGTTTATCAATGCAAAGATTCGTATGAAATTTTAATTTAATCCAATGAATTTTAAGTATTCTATTTGTTTCCCGGATCAAAAAGAAATTCAATATTTCAATGAACCCATTACCCGGAAAGAGGTTTTGGAGATTGCTAAAAATTATCCTTGGTTAGAGCAAATTCATCAGGCAGATGCGATGGATCAGAACAAAGTTCATTACAGTCCATCCATTGATTTTACAAATTTACAAGATAAAAGAAGTTTTTGTTTGACAGCGGATTTGGATGATAATAAAAATCTTAGCTTCTCGCTTTGGTACAATCGTCCAAAAAAAGTAAAAGTTCTTTTCGGTTTGTTTGGAGAAAAAGAAACAATGATTGTTGATGATGTTTGGAATTATAATTTTAATCAGGCTATTCAATTTCTTGAGCATTTTGTTAATCAGAATTATCAAATAATTGAAGAATTATATTCACATAGATAAATTTCAATTTGAATAGAGCTTTTAGCATATTAGTATTTATATCTTTTTGTTTTCTAAATTCTTTCTGCAAAAAAGAAAAAGCAGATTCGGATTCCAATGCCGATATTTCTCATCCAAAATTTGAATATTATTTCCCGGTTCAAACCGATAGCTTGGATAATAAATACGACCAAGAAGGAAAACTACATCCTTTAGTTAATGATTGGTATTCATCTCATCTGAAAAGTTTGGAAGAACCTATCCTTTATAACAAAAAAGATTCGAGTTATATTATTCGTTATACAAACTTAGGCACTTGGGACAGACCATTTTGTTATAGAATTCAAAAATTCAATTCAGGAATATCAATCACTCATAAAGAAACAAATAGGCAAGGAGGTTATGAACCAGGAAAGAAAACTCTCGACAGTACTATTTTTCTCAATTTTGAAAAATTCCAAAAATTAGAGAGACAAATTAATGATTTTGATTTTTGGAGAAAGCCCTCTTTTAATGAGAGAGGATTTGACGGAGCTGAATGGATTTTGGAAATATACAAAAACGGAAAATATAAATTTATCACTCGTTGGTCACCCAGACGAGAGAACGAAGCAGAATTTATAGATATTTGTGCTATGATTGAAGAAATTTATAATGAAAAATCCCATTAATTATTTCTCTCAAATTCTCAATTCAACATTTAAAATAATCATTCAAAATAATCCCAGCTCATTTTCCGTCCAAATAAAACCCCGGCTTGATGTTTTCATTTTTCCCGTTTTGGTAAAGCTGATAACTAAATCCTTTGTGGATCGAATAAGCCCCAATTTCCCCTTTTTTATTGACAGCAATATAACCCACCTGAAAATCCTGTCTGTTCGGTTGTTTTTTCATAATTCGATTCACCGCTTCCTCACAAGCTTGCTGTGGACTTCTTCCTTGTCGCATCAGTTCCACAATCAGAAAAGAACCTACGGTTTTCAATACTTCTTCACCCAAACCCGTTGCCGTAGCGGCTCCTACTTCATTGTCCACAAAAAGTCCTGAACCAATAATCGGCGAATCTCCAACCCGACCGTGCATTTTATAAGCAAGCCCGCTCGTGGTACATCCGCCGGAAAGATTTCCATCCTTGTCCATGGCGAGCATCCCGATGGTGTCATGATTTTCAATATTGATAATCGGTTTGTATTCCGATTTGATTTTCCATTCTTCCCAATCTTTTTTGGCAGAATCTGTCAATAAATTCATGCGTTTAAATCCTTGGGAAACCGCAAATTCTTCTGCGCCTTTTCCGGCCAACAACACATGCGGTGTTTCTTCCATCACTTTTCTCGCCACCGAAATCGCATGGACAATATTCTGCATAAAAACCACCGAACCGTAATTCCCTTTATCATCCATCAAACAAGCATCCAGCGTGACATGACCATCGCGGTCGGGCCGACCACCGTATCCCACCGAATTATTGGCCAGATCTTCCTCTTCGGCATTGCAACCCTTTTCCACCGCATCCAATGCAGAACCGCCGTTTTCCAAAGTTTCCCAGGCTTTTTTTGTGGCATTGGGAACATGCCAAGTGGCAATCACAAGCGGATAATTATCGGGATTCATATCCATGTTTTGATTATCAGGTTTTAAGTCATTGGCAAGAGCGGTTGCTCCCACCGAAAGGCCTAAACCTGAAAGAGCAGTATTTTGTAAAAACTTTCTGCGGTTCATATTTTCTTTTTAATCATTGAGAATTACATTAAAAGTAAAATTTAAAATTCATCCTTCAAAATTTTTAATGTTTTCACATTCTGCCAAACTGTCACAATCACATCCGTTGGCAATGTTTTTGACTATTCAAACTGAAAAAAAATTCAATCGAATGTCAGAGCAAAATATAAATGAAGAATTGAATCAGGAAGTCGCTGATAATCAGAATGAGACTGAAATTCAGGAAGAAAATTTAACCGAAAAATCGGAAGTTGAAATTCTCAAAGAAGAATTACAAAAAGAAAAAGACCAGTTTTTACGACTTTTTGCAGAGTTTGACAATTACAAAAAAAGAACGACAAAGGAACGTTTTGACATATTCAAAACTGCTAATTCAGAAACAATTACGGCACTTTTGCCGGTCCTTGACGATTTCGAAAGAGGAATCAAACAAATTGAACTGGCAGAGGACAATGAACTTTTAAAAGGTGTTTTGTTGATTCAGAACAAACTGATTGAAATCCTCAGAGGAAAAGGATTGAAAGCCATGGAAATAAATCAGGGAGATGAATTTAACACCGACCAGATGGAAGCCATCACTCAGATTCCGGCTCCTTCAGAAGATTTGAAAGGGAAAGTGGTGGATGTGGTGGAAACAGGTTATACGCTGAACGAAAAAGTTATCCGATATGCCAAAGTGGTTACCGGGCAATAATTTAGAATGCGTAAAATGTATAATGTAAAAAGTAGATTGAATTCAAAGAATTAAAGAAATCATGTACACTATACTTTATACAATTATACTTTATACATAAGAAATATGGCAAAAAGAGATTATTACGAAATATTGGAAGTTTCCAAATCAGCTACTGCAGAGGAAATCAAAAAAGCTTACCGCAAACAGGCCATAAAATATCACCCTGACAAAAATCCGGGCGATAAAGAAGCCGAAGAAAAGTTTAAAGAAGCGGCCGAAGCTTATGAGGTTTTGAGTGATCCACAGAAAAAAGCTCGCTATGACCAATACGGTCACGCAGGCGTAGGCGGTGCCGGCGGATTTGGCGGTGGTGGTGGAATGAATATGGAAGATATTTTCTCTCATTTCGGCGATATTTTTGGAGGTGGATTCGGAGGTGGATTTGGAAGTGGATTCGGTCAGCAACGCGGTCCGCGTAGAATGAAAGGTTCTGATTTGCGCATTCGCGTAAAGCTGAATCTGGAAGAAATGATGAACGGAACAACCAAAAAAGTCAAAGTCAAACGTTTTAAACAAGCGCAAGGCGTTACATTCAAAACCTGTCCGACTTGTGGCGGATCGGGGTATCAGACCAAAGTTACCAATACTTTTCTTGGCCAAATGCAGACTACTGTACCTTGTGGAAGCTGTTCGGGAATTGGTAAAATTGCGGATCATATTCCTCCGGGAGCCAATAATCAGGGATTGAATAAAGTAGAAGAAACGGTTGAAATTCAGATTCCGGCAGGAGTCCGTGAAGGAATTCAGTTACAAGTCGCGGGCAAAGGAAATGATGCGCCTTTTGACGGAGTTCCGGGGGATTTGCTGGTTGTCATTGACGAAGAAGCACACAGCGAATTAAAACGTGACGGCAATAATCTTCACTATGATTTATACATCTCCATTCCTGAAGCCATTTTGGGAACTTCAAAGGAAATTCCGGCGGTAAATAACAAAGTCCGTATTAAAATTGACAAAGGAACCCAATCTGGAAAAGTTTTACGACTGAAAGGCCAGGGACTTCCAAGCCTCAACGGATATGGAAACGGAGATTTGTTTGTTCATATCAACGTTTGGACACCTGATAAATTATCAAAAGAACAGGAAGCTTATTTCGAAAAAATGAAAGATGACGAGAATTTTTCTCCACATCCGGGCAAAAATGAAAAGTCCTTTTTTGACCGCGTGAAGGAAATGTTTAACTAATGCTTTCCTACCTTTCAAAGACAGAGAAAAATTAAGATATATGATAACCCTGAAGTTTTTCGGGGTTTTCTGTTTCTATCAATTATCATTGGCTATTTTTACAAAAATTTCAGAAAATGGAGAAAATCAATTGGCAAACAATAAAAGAATACGAGGATATAACCTTTAAAAAATCAGAAGGCGTTGCAAGAATTGCTTTCAATCGTCCCGAAGTTCGAAACGCATTTCGTCCGAAAACCGTTTTTGAACTGCTCGATGCGTTTACCATCGCAGAAGAAGACCGAGAGGTCGGTGTGATTTTACTGACCGGCGAAGGACCTTCTCCCAAAGACGGCGGATGGGCATTTTGTTCCGGTGGCGATCAAAGAGTGCGCGGAAAAAAAGGTTACGAAGGAAGCGATAAAGTCGGAAGACTCAACATTTTGGAAGTTCAGCGACTGATTCGTTTTTCAACAAAAGTGGTCATTGCCGTGGTCAATGGCTGGGCTGTAGGTGGCGGACATTCACTTCATGTGGTTTGCGATATGACGATTGCGTCCAAAGAACATGCGATTTTTAAACAAACCGATGCCGATGTGGCGAGTTTTGACGGCGGATTTGGATCGGCTTATCTGGCAAGACAAGTCGGACAAAAACGGGCAAGAGAAATTTTCTTTTTAGGAGCAAATTATTCGGCACAAGAAGCTTTTGAAATGGGAATGGTAAACAAAGTTGTGCCACATGAGGAATTGGAACAAGTGGCTTTTGATTGGGCACAGGAAATTTTGACCAAATCACCAACGGCCATCAAAATGTTGAAGTTTGCTTTTAATTTAATTGACGATGGATTAGTCGGACAACAAGTTTTTGCAGGCGAAGCAACAAGACTTGCCTACGGAACCGATGAAGCCGAAGAAGGAAGAAATGCATTTCTGGAAAAGAGAAAACGGAATTTTGATAAGTTTCGGTAGAATTTGATGTTTTAATATTTCTGATAAATATATTTAGTTAATTCAAATCCTTAAATTTGTGCTATGGAATCCATTATCATTCATCCGAAAAGCAAAAAACAAAGGGAAGCGCTTCAAAACTTTTTAGAAGCCTTTAATATTCCTTTTGAACCCAGTCCTTACAATCCTGAATTTGTGGCTAAGATTAAAGAATCTGAGCAGCAAATCAAAGATGGAAAAAGCACAAAAATTAAAACAAAAGAAGAATTAAAAGCTTTTTTAAATGCTTTATGAGCTAGAATTTTCGGAACGGGCTAAAAGAGATTTGCTTGAATTGAAAAAAAGCGATATTTCTTCTTATAAAAAAGTTGCAAAATTACTCGAAGAATTACAGGAACATCCTACCACAGGAACAGGAAAGCCCGAACAATTAAAGCATGAGCTCAGTGGAAAATGGTCTCGGAGAATCAACAAAAAAGATCGTTTGGTTTATCAGATTGATGAAGAACCCAAAACAGTCCATATTCTTTCCGCTTTAGGGCATTACTAAAGTTCAATCAAAATGCAGGAAAACCCAGAAATTCCATCGGTTTGGAAAAACAAGGAATTCGTCGCCTTTATTTTTCTCAGATTTTCATTGATTTTCGCTTTGTTCATTCAAAGTACTTCTGTGGCTTTTGAAATCTTCCGAATTACCCAAAAAGAAATATATCTGGGGTTAATCGGATTATTTGAATTCGCCCCGATTTTGTTCACCGCTTTTTATGCCGGACAGCTCGTGGATCGACTCGACAAACGAAAGGTTATCGTTCGGACAATCGGATCTTTCATGCTGGCCTCTTTCGTTCTGATGATTGTCAATTTTCCCGGCATTCAGGAAAAAATTGGAACCACCATTTATCTGGCACTTTGTTATTTCGCCTTTTTCATTTTGGGACTTACAAGAGCTTTCAGTGGACCGGCAGTTTTCTCGCTTTTGGCACAAGTCGTGCGAAAAGAAAACTACGAAAAGGCAATCCCGCTGAGCTCATCGGCTTTTATGATTGGTTCCGTATTAGGTCCGCTTGCGGGTGGTTTGATTTTGGCTGCTTTTGGAATCGAAGCCGCTGTAGGAACTGCTTTCGCTTTGATGTGTGTTTCCATGATTATGATATTGAGAATTTCGCCCAAACCTGTTCCCGAAGAAGATTTGGGAACCGGCGAAACTTCCATGCAAAGGATCAAGGAAGGATTTAAATTCATTCTGGCAACGCCTATTATTCTTGCCGTTTTGACACTCGATATGTTTGCGGTTTTCTTTGGCGGAGCCGAATCGCTGTTGCCAGCCGTGGTGGAAAAAGTTCTGAATGCGGGTTCCATCGAATTTGGATGGCTGCGTTCGGCTCACGGAATCGGATCGCTCGTGATGCTCTTTTTCCTTTCTTCTCTTCCACTTCTGAAAAGCCGGGTCGGGTTCAAATTACTTGGAAGCGTAGCTATGTTTGGAGTTTGCATCATCATATTCGGACTTTCAAAAAATATTTATCTTTCCTTTGGTATATTGATGATTGGTGGCGCTTTTGATGCAGTTTCCATGGTCATTCGCCAAAGTATTTTACAATTCAAAACACCTGAACATCTCAAAGGAAGAGTTTCTTCGGTGAACAGTATTTTCGTGAGCAGTTCCAACGAGTTGGGTGCTTTCGAAAGTGGTGTAGCAGCGAGTTTATTGGGACTTGTTCCCGCGATTTTATTTGGGGGAACCATGACGATTATTACGGTAATTGTGATTGCCATTTCGATTAAAGCCATCCGTCGGGTTAAATTGGAATAAAATTTAGTTCTAAAAGGGTTTGAAACCCTATTAGGGCTAAGGAAATATGTATCTTTGTAACTTATGAAAAAATGGATTGCAGCCGCACGACTTCGGACTTTACCCTTGTCCATCAGCGGGATTATTCTGGGATCGCTGATTGCTTTATCGGAAGGGCATTGGAACTGGGGGATCTTCATTCTTGCATTTCTGACGACTTTGTTTTTACAGGTTTTATCGAATTATGCCAATGATTATGGCGATGGAATTCGGGGAACGGATGCAGAAAGAATCGGAGAAAAACGAGCGGTGGCTTCGGGGGAAATTTCGGCGAAGCAAATGAAAAACGCGGTTGTGATTTTCAGTATTTTATCGGCAGTCACTGCTTTTCTCTTGATATTCATTTCGTTTCGGGAGAATTTCGGGTGGGCACTGCTTTTTATTTTTCTGACTTTTGCCTGTGTTTGGGCTGCGATTCGATATACCGTGGGTAAAAGCGCATACGGCTATGCCGGAATGGGTGATATTTTTGTGTTTATTTTCTTCGGAATCATTTCAGTATGGGGAACTTATACTTTGTATCAACATCAAACCATTGAAATCTCTATCTTTTTACCTGCCGCAGCCATCGGCTTTTTGAGTACAGCTGTCTTAAATTTGAACAATATGCGGGATATTGAAACCGATCGCAAAGCCGGAAAACTCACTTTGCCGCTTCGAATGGGTTTTGAAACAGCAAAAATTTATCAAACAGTCTTACTTATTTTACCTTTTATTTTAGGTAGTATTTATTTATTCGAAATTGATAAAACCCAATGGTTCCGATTTCTGTTTTTGATTTTATTGATTCCGGACATTCTTTTGGTCAAAACGATTTTCAATACTTCCGAACCTCGCTTACTTGACAAAGAATTAAAGAAAGTAGCTTTGTTGACGCTGGCTTTTTCATTAATTTTAGGATTTGGTTTGATTTTTTAAGAATTAGAATTAATTAAAAATTTGAAAAATGAAAGTTACTTATTTAGGACATGCCAGTCTGGGAATTGAAGCAAACGGAAAACATATAATTGTAGATCCTTTTATTTCGGCTAATGAATTAGCGAAGCATATAAATATTGACACCTTAAAAGCAGATTATATTTTATTGACCCATGCGCATCAGGATCATGTTTTGGATGTGGAAGCCATTGCCTGGCGAACTGGTGCAAAAATCATCTGCAATGCGGAAATGTCTTATTATTACGGCAACAAAGGCCTCAATGTGGTAGGAATGAATACGGGCGGAAAGGCCGAATTTGACGGAATTTTGATTAAATCCACGATTGCTTTTCATTCGAGCTCGTTTTCTGACGGCACTTATGGCGGAAACCCGAACGGATATGTTTTGGAAGCAAACGAAAAGCGAATTTACATTGCAGGCGATACTTCTCTGACTTATGAGATGAAATTGATCCCGGAAACCATTGGAAAACTTGATTTGGCTGTTTTCCCGGTTGGTGATCATTTCACGATGGGGTTTGAAGATGCTTGCCTTGCAAGTGATTTTGTACAGTGTGATAAAGTTTTGGGTTATCATTTTGATACTTTTCCACCGATTAAAATCGATCATGAAAATGCGAAATCTTTTTTCTCATCAAAAGGAAAAGAATTGATTTTACTGGAAATCGGAAAATCAATGGAAGTTTAATTTGAACAGTTTTTATAAAGCCAAGTCCCGAATATAAATTCGGGACTTTTTTATTTTAGTTAAACTCATAAAAAAAGCCCCGAAAATCCGGGGCTTAGTATTTAATAATTCAGTGAATTACTTTTTAACAATTTTAAAGGTTTCAATTTGACCTCCTTCTAATGTCACGCGGAATACATAAGTTCCAGGCGTCAAAGAATTAACATCAATCTGACCATTCGATACTTTTGCATCTTTGATCACTTGCTGACCTGCAAGATTGAATGCCGATACT